>NZ_WEII01000170.1:0-5732 GCF_009183805.1 Bacillus sp. B2-WWTP-C-10-Post-4
GATCAAGCCCCCATTCTAATTCGTTTATTTCATTTTCAAGTCCTGTTGGATAGAGTAAAAGAATCTTAAAATTATTTTTAACAATATTTGATAAAACGGTTTGTAATTCTAGTGCTTCAGTCAAGTTTTCGCCCCATCTAACAAATAAAATGGATTGTGAATGATGAATTTTTTCGTAAAAGTTATCAATTCTTCGATCTAATTTTTGTTTAAAATCATGGTATGTGATGAACCAATCTTCATTTGGAATAACAGGGAAATCATGATAAGATGTTACGTTATATTTTGTGTCTTTTATAATATGAGAAAAAACAGGTTGTATCACACCATCATTAAACACAATATTTTGTTCCTGCATTGCGTGCATGTTTTTTAAATCCATAAAGTCTATAAAATTATTTTTCAATAATGTGTTGATAGAAGAAAGATTCGGTGATTCAAACCAATCTAGAGGACCTGAATATTTCCGCAGCCTATATTTTTTTAGATGAATAGCGGTATAACAATTTTCCCCTAAACTAATAACATCATCATAAATTCCGTGAAGTTTTTTCATTTCCAATACAATCATCCTTTTTTTGGAAAGTGGGAGAACTAATTCATTATAAATAATATATGTATGTATAAAACCTCCTGTGAAAAGGCTCACAGGAGGTTAAACTAAAGCGTATTTCGAGTTATATACTATTTGTCGAGGTAAGAATTGTGTGTGATAATTAATGGCGTTTTATAAAAAAGGAGAAAAACAGAAGTACATTGAAGTTAGTTGTGAATAAATTATAATTTAAAATTGAGCGGAAATAAGGAGCCCCAGTTACTTCATTATGCAACTGGGGCATTTTTTAATCTCTTCCTAACTTAATTATATCATGTAAATCAAGTTCGAAATAGACTGTTTCTTCTCATTGACTCCTGCTACAATCAAGAACACATGCATAGTAAGGAGAGATGTTATATGAGTTCTTTCGTTCTCGATTTTCAGGAAATAGAAAAGGTGCAGCTTTCACTCGTCGGTGGAAAAGGTTTGAATTTAGGGGAGTTAACAAACATTCAAGGTATACAAGTACCCGAAGGTTTTTGTGTTACAACGGTAGGATATGAAAAGGCTATCGAGCAAAATGAAGAGTTTCAAACTTTGTTGCAGCAGCTAACAAAGTTGAAAATGGAAGAGCGTGCTCAAATTGGTGAAATGAGTAAGAAGATTAGAGAAGTCATTATGGCAGTACAAATCCCTTCTGATGTAGTGGAATCAGTAGCTCATTATCTCTCACGTTTTGGAAATGAACATGCGTATGCAGTGCGTTCTAGTGCTACGGCTGAAGATTTACCGTATGCTTCATTTGCAGGTCAACAAGATACGTATTTAAATATTATCGGAGAAGAAGCGATTTTACAGCATGTAAGAAAGTGCTGGGGGTCTTTATTTACAGAGCGAGCAGTTACGTACCGCATGCAAAATGGTTTTGAACATAATCAAGTTTCTATATGTGTTGTCATTCAAAAAATGGTTTTCCCTGAGGCTTCAGGGATTTTATTTACTGCGGATCCGATTACTTCGAATAGGAAGGTGTTGTCAATCGATGCCAGCTTTGGACTTGGCGAGGCGCTAGTATCTGGATTGGTTTCTGCCGATAATTATAAGGTAAAAGAAGATGAAATCGTCGAAAAGGTCATCGCAACGAAAAAATTAGCCATCTATGGACGAAAAGAAGGCGGAACAGAGAGAAAGAAAATTGCTCCTAATAAGCAAAAAGTTCAAACACTTACTGAACAACAGATTTTACAACTAGCACGCATCGGAAGACAAATCGAAGCTTATTTTGGTTGTCCGCAAGATATTGAATGGTGCTTAGTTGATGATACAATTTATATAGTCCAAAGCAGACCGATTACGACTTTATATCCAATTCCAGAAGTAAATGATGGGGAAAATCACGTGTATATATCAGTTGGTCACCAACAAATGATGACCGATGCGATGAAACCATTAGGTTTATCTTTTTTCCTGTTAACGACTAGTGCCCCTATGCGTAAAGCGGGAGGCAGGTTATTTGTCGATGCTACGCAACAATTAGCATCACCTGCTAGCAGAGATTACTTAATAAACACTTTAGGAAAATCGGATCCACTCGTAAGAGATGCATTAACGACTATAGTTAAGCGAGATAATTTTATTAAATTATTACCAGATGATGAAAAAGGGAAGAGTGTTGGTAAAAGTGTGCCACCTGCAAATTCTCAACCGGAAATTGAAAATGATCCGGCAATCGTTACAAATTTAATACAGAATAGTCAAGCATCACTTGAAGAGTTAAAACAAAATATGCAACTGAAATCAGGAGTGGACGTACTTGATTTTATTTTGGAAGATATTCAGCAATTAAAGAAAGTATTGTTTAACCCGCAAAGTATCGCTGTCATTATGGCTGGTATGAATGCTTCAACATGGATAAATGAAAAGATGGAGCAATGGTTAGGTGAAAAAAATGCAGCAGACACGCTTTCTCAATCCGTACAAAATAATGTTACATCTGAAATGGGTTTAGCATTAATGGATGTCGCTGATGTGATTCGGCCGTACAAAGAAGTTATTACGTATTTACAACATGTAGAAGATGATAGCTTTTTAAATGAACTAGTTCAGTTTAAAGGTGGAGAAGAAGCTCGAGATGCTATTCTAACTTTTCTAAATAAATACGGAATGAGATGTAGCGGAGAAATAGATATTACGAAAACGCGCTGGAGTGAAAAGCCAACTACAATTATCCCGATGATTTTAAATAATATAAGAGATTTTGAATATGGTGCGAGTAAGCGGAAATTTGAAGAAGGACTGCAAGAAGCTTTGAAAAAAGAAGAAGAGTTAGTAGATCGATTACAGCACTTATCGGGTGGAAAACAAAAAGTAGAAGAAACGAAGCGAATGATTCGTAATATCCGTAATTTTATCGGCTATCGTGAATATCCAAAATACGGTATGATTAATCGTTATTTCATATATAAGCAAGCGTTACTGAAAGAAGCTGAGAAACTTGTGCAGAGCGGTGTCATTCGTGAAGTGGATGATATATACTATTTAACTTTTGAAGAACTTCACGAAGTAGTCTGCACGAATAAACTAGATTACGAACTGATACAAAAACAAAAAAATGATTACAAATTATATGAAAAACTAACGCCTCCGCGTATAATGACGTCTGATGGAGAAATCATTACAGGTAAATATAAACGAGAAAACCTCCCAGATGATGCGATTGTAGGTTTGCCTGTTTCTTCAGGAGTGATTGAGGGGAGAGCTCGCGTTATTTTAAACATGGAAGAAGCGAATTTAGAAGAGGGCGATATATTAGTTACAGCTTTTACTGATCCGGGCTGGACACCATTGTTTGTGTCTATAAAAGGATTAGTTACTGAAGTCGGCGGACTTATGACGCATGGAGCAGTTATCGCACGTGAATATGGATTACCAGCAGTCGTTGGAGTAGAGAATGCTACGAATTTAATAAAAGACGGACAACGAATTCGGGTACATGGAACAGAAGGGTATATTGAAGTGTTGTAATGAAATAAAAGAACATCCGCTATTATAGTGGATGTTCTTTTATTATATAGCTGGATTATTTCTTTAAGCCAGCTGCATAAAAAGGCCCATGAACTGCGATTGTTGATAAAAAGTGAGCAATCTCCTCAGGTGTTTCTTTTTGTCCATTATTTAACCATTGCTGGATGACACCTATATGTGCAGATGCCATATAAGAAGTTAAGTATTCGCTTGGAACAAGTAAATTCTCTTTATTAATGAGAGGACCATTCGTATCTTCAAATAATGTTTTCCACATAAAGTCTTTCAGTTTTGTTTGGAAAGATAAATCTCCTTTCGGACTTAGTACAGCTTTCATAAAATCACTATTTTCATTTAGAAATTCAAGAATAGAAGTGATAAGTATAAATGGCATTGTTGGAGAAGGATTTGATCCAAGGTCAGCAATAACTTCAGGGAATTTCTGTTTTGCAATGTTAGAAAACTCGTACATAATGTCTTCTTGGCATTTTGTCATTAAATCAAATTTATCTTGATAATGCGTATAGAAAGTACCGCGATTAATGTTTGCTTTCGTTGTAATATCTTTCACTGTAATGGCGTCAAAACCTTTTTCTTCAATTAGCTCCACCAATGCATTTCGTATAGCAGTTTTCGTACGAACAACACGTAAATCTAAATTACTATCGCGCAAAGCATGTCCCTCCTTAATTTTACAAAACACATTTAGAAAATGTGTCTTATAACCAACACATTCACGATTTTTGATTATTGTATAAGGTTCAACTTGAACATATAATTCAAAATATAAATAAACAACACGTTGTTTATTATTATAGGTCAAATTAAAGGAGGAGAAAAGAAAATGTTTAAAAATAAACTTTTATTGTTATCACCAGTTCTTGCACTACTTGTTGTTTTTATTTTTTCATTAACGTTATTTCCAACTGTTCAACCGCAGCCGAAAAACTTGCCAATTGCAATTGTAAATGAGGATCAAGGTGTAGAAATTCCAAATCAATCGAAAATGAATATGGGGCAAACAATTGTTGATACGGTGAAAAAATCATCGAAATCAGATGAAGAACCTGCGGTAAAGTGGGTAGAAGTGAAGAATAAGGAAGCAGTTCAAAAAGGTTTAAATAACCAAGAGTATTATGCAGCGTTAGTCATTCCGAAAGACTTTAGCACAAAACAAGCATCATTACGAACGCCACAGCCATCTTCTCCAGAGATAGAAATATTCATAAATCAAGGAATGAATACAGCAGCATCAACTATGGCTGGGCAAATGTTAAATGCAATCGTTGATAATATGAACAATACTGTTCGCGCGCAAGTATTAGAAGGATATAAGGAAAAAGGAGGTACATTAACAGCAGATCAAGCTGCGAAATTAGTAACACCTATTGTAAAGAACGTGAAAAATATGAATGAGGTCGGCAAAAATAGTGCGAACGGTAACTCACCAATATCATTGTTCCAGCCGTTATGGATTGCAAGTTTAGCTAGTGCAGCGATTATTTTTATTGCGATTAGTAAAATGCCAGTAAGCTCAAGAAAAGAAAACTTTCTGTTAAAAGTAAACCAAATCGTAACAGGAGCTATTGCGACACTTGTAATTGGATTTGGTCTTACATGGATTGCGGATGGGATGGTATGGTTAAATATTTCGAACTTCACGGATACAGCTCTATTCTTATCCATTACTTCTTTTAGTTTCTTCTTAATGATATCTGCGGTACTTTCATTGGTTGGGCTAAAAGGAATCGGTTTATTCGCTTTATTACTATTCTTCGGGGCGCCGTTACTATCATTAGCACCTGAGATGTTGTCTCCGTTTTATCAAGACTGGGTTTACTCATGGTTACCAATGAAATTTATGATTGAAGGCCTAAGAGAAATCTTCTTCTTCGGAAAAGGGTTAAGTTGGAATACTCCTGTTACTGTACTCGTTTGGATTGGTATAGTAAGTATGGTTACTATATTAGCAACTGCATTCAAACGTAGTGTAGTAAAAGGGCATAAAACAGAATTGAACGCTTAAAAAAAAGCCGTTTCACTAATTTGAAGTGCACCCCAATTGTTAGACACAGTCTAACAATTGGAGGTGCATTTTTTATGGCTAAATTTTCTTCAAAAGAAAAAATCCAAGCGGTGAAACGATATTTAGATGGTACAGAAAGTGGAA
>NZ_WEII01000171.1:0-5705 GCF_009183805.1 Bacillus sp. B2-WWTP-C-10-Post-4
GTTTATATAACACTATAAAAAATGAAAAGATAGATAATATTGGAAATGATGTACTTAGAGAGATAGAAAATCAATGTTTATAGTGAAGAAGATTATAAAATAAAAAGGATGATTCTTATAATCATTTAAAAATAACAGAAGTACTTGTTCTAATAAAGAATGAATAGTGCTTTAAAAATCAGAAGGGATAGCCATGCAAAACAAAATTATCGTTATGTTTCAAAAAGATTTTCGTTTATATGATAACCCAGCTCTATTTGAGGCTGTTCAGTCCGGGGAGGTTCTTCCGGTATATGTACAAGATGAAACTTTTTCAATAGGAAGTGCGGCAAAGTGGTGGTTACGCCATGCTATAATGGATGTCCAAAAGCAACTTAAGGCATTGGGCTCTACTTTAATAATCCGCAAAGGAAATACACAGGAAGAAATACTTTCTCTCATAAAACAATTAGATATAACGGCTGTATATTGGAATAGTTGTTATGATCCAGACAGGTTAAAATCTAATCAAAAAATGAAAATGATATTAGAAGATAAAGGTATTATTTGTAAGGAATTTAATTCGCATTTATTATTAGAACCGTGGATTATAAAAAAGAAGGATAACACTGAATATAAGGTGTTTACGCCTTTTTACAATGCATTTCAAAAGCAGGTAATACCTAAACCTATTAGCAGAGTGCAGAGTATAAAGTGGGGAAACTCTTTACCAGCAAGCTTATCTGTCTCAGAATTACACTTGTTGCCGACTATACCGTGGACATCTCATATGGAAGCAATATGGGAGCCTACAGAGGAAGGGGCATACAAAACATTTAAGAAATTTTTCTCTAGTAAATTAGCCTCTTATAGTGAAGGAAGAGATTTTCCAAATCAAAATGCTCATTCAATGTTGGCGCCATATCTTTCATTTGGCCAAATATCAGTGAAGTTAATGTATCACTACTTAATAAATAAAAGTACCGAAAGACAATGTAGTTTTTTTGAAAAACAAGTGATTAGTTTTATACGCCAATTAATTTGGAGAGAGTTTTCTTATTATTTGCTATATCACTATCCGTTTACAGTATATAAACCTCTTAATAAAAACTTTGAACATTTTCCGTGGAATAAGGAAGAGGAGTTATTAAGAGTATGGCAGAAGGGTGAAACTGGTTATCCGTTTATTGATGCGGGAATGCGAGAACTATGGCAAACCGGTTTTATGCATAATCGGGCAAGAATGGCTGTAGCCTCTTTTCTTGTAAAGCATTTGTTAATTCCGTGGCAAGAAGGAGCAAAATGGTTTATGGATACACTACTAGATGCTGATATTGCAAATAATACAATGGGATGGCAATGGGTTGCTGGAAGTGGAGCAGATGCATCACCGTACTTTCGTATTTTTAACCCCATCACACAAGGAGAAAAGTTTGATAAAAATGGAGAGTATATAAGAAGATGGGTACCAGAATTAAGCGATATACCGAATAAATATATACATAAACCATGGGAAGCGCCTGCGCATATTTTACAAAAGGCCAATATAAAGCTTGGGGATACATATCCTTATCCGATTGTTGATCATAAGGCAGCACGAGAGAGAGCCCTTTGTGCATATAAAAGTATGAAAGAATTTGTATAAAATAGGTTAAAAAATATGTATTTGGAATTTAAATATTAGAATTTTATCCATTACAAGGGCATACTAATCATATAAAGTTTCTATAATCTTCTAGTAAAAAGGAGAATGTTTATGAAAAAATCTAGTATTATAGTATTTTTACTAACATATGGTTTGTTTTATGTTTCTAGTGTTTTATTCCCTATTGATCGTACTTGGTATGATGCGTTAGAAAAGCCGTCTTGGACACCTCCTGGTATGACAATCGGAATGATATGGGCTGTATTATTTGGACTTATTGCATTATCAGTTGCAATTATTTACAACAACTATGGATTCAAGCCAAAAACATTTTGGTTTTTATTCCTTTTAAATTATATATTCAATCAAGCGTTCAGCTATTTTCAATTTAGCCAAAAGAATTTGTTTTTAGCAACAGTAGATTGTTTACTTGTCGCTATTACTACGTTACTTCTCATAGCGGTTTCTTCCAAATTATCTAAAGTATCGACATGGTTGCTAATACCATATTTTTTATGGTCTGCATTTGCTACATATTTATCTTGGACAATTTATAGTATAAATTAAAGACGGAACTAAAAACTTGAGCACAATAAAAATGCTCGAGTTTTTATGTGTGTTAATGATAATCCGAAATATGGAATATATACATCTTATGGAGGTCATCTTTGTGAAAAAATGGATAAAAATTATGCTGTACTCTTTACTAGCTATTTTAATTATAGGAAGTTTTACTTTTTTGACTTGGTCTCAGTTTACTTATAAACCGACGAAAGAGGCTTTGTCGTTAGTAGATGATAAAAAAGATGAAGATAATATCGTTTTTGGAGCGAAAGATGCGAAAGTAGGGGTTATTTTTTATCAAGGAGCTAAAGTAGAAGCTGAGGCTTATAGTTACTTAGGAGAAGCGCTTGCAAAAGATGGGCACTTTGTAGTAATGCCTAAGTTACCATTAAATTTAGCGATACTTGGAATAAATGAGGTAGACAGTGTAATTGAAAAGTATCCGGAAGTTCAAAAATGGTATGTTGCAGGGCATTCAATGGGAGGAGCTATGATTTCTAAGTATGCCTTCCAACATGAAGACAAGGTAGACGGGATTATTTTCTTAGGTTCGTATCCTGCAGATGACTTTTCTACAAAATCGATTCCGATGTTATCAATTTATGGGGAAGTAGATGCTTTAGCAACTCTAGAAAAAATAGAGAACAATAAAAAGTTAATGTCGAAAAATACAACTATGCACATGATAAAAGGGGGAAATCATGCTCATTTTGGCATGTATGGTGAGCAAAAAGGTGATAATGCGAGTTTAATTACGGCAAAAGCACAACGAGATGAAACAGTAAAAGTAATTGAACAATGGTTATTGGAACAATGATAACGAATTTAATAAATCTACCGAAAGAATTATCCAAACGGTAGATGGGAGAGAGAATAAAGAGCCAAATCGTATGAATTGGCTCTTTTATTTATTTGCTATCTCCAATTGTCCCCTTATTTTCTCAGGAATATCCTCTTTAGAAATAATATCGTAAGAATACACATATTTTCCTTTCACATGAATTTTTAAGTAAGTTTTTCTTATAAAATCATTAGGCGTGTTCGTTCCAACTGTATATTCTTTTTCATTACTTAATTCGTCAACAGCTTTTAGTGAGTACATAGCTTTGCCTTTATGATGATAATCTGGAACACCATATCCTTTCGCAACGGCATATACATTTTTTTCTTCAGCAATCGGATTAAATCTGTCTAAATCTCCGCGTAATATAAAAGGTAGTAAGTATATAGGGAGGCCTATTCCTAGTATGCAAATTACAAATTTCTTCATGATCGTTTCTCCTTTTGTCTATTTACATTTTTGAGTATAGAAAAAAGTTCTTATGAATATAGAGGGAAATTCTTTAAGTTTTTCTTAATAAAGTTTAACTTTGTGAAAAAAACTAATTTGAGCATTAAGTTTACGAAATGAATAGCCAAATAACCTGTTTTCTTTATTTTTTGATGGTAGGTTATTAGGTTTTATATTGGTATGAGTGAATTAAGAAATAAGTGAGATTTAGGAAATAGAATGAATTTATCTTACAGTAATAAGAGAATTACCTAAATAAATGATAGTGAGAACAATTAAAGAAAGCATCTAGTGGGGTGCTTTTTTCTTTTGAAACAGAGAATCTCACGGGTAGGTTACATGTAATTTCGTGCTGTGCTTCTAGGTCATTGGAAAATCCAACAATAAAAAAAGAGGGGGAAGGCGTTTTTTATTGAAGTTTGTTAATGATAGATTTTTAACTTGAGAGGGGGATCGTAAAATAGATTATTAATCTCTTTGGTAATTTTTATTTTCCTTATAGTTGGCATATTGTATTAGAAATTTTAAATTTTGAAGGGAGAATCAATAAGTATGGGTAAGAAAAGAAGAATAAGTAATAAGTTATTACTTATCAGTGCAATTTTTACAATAGCAATTCCCTCAGTCTCATATGGGGAGGAAGTAATTTCACCTGAAAAGTTTACGAGTTCTTCAAGTTTGTATAAGGCACGGAATACGGAAATTCTGAAAACAAATTTATATCCTAATACATATAATAATCCATTTAACCACCAATTTATTTCAAAATTAAAGGAAGTAAACACAAATATAAAAAAAATAGACAATAGTGATGATGAAAATCCTGTTATATCTACTACTCTTTCATTTATTCGCCATATGAATAGTGAAGATTATAAATCTGCATTTGATTTAACCTCAAGGTCATTACAGAAAATAATATCCGAAGAATGGTTGAAGAGCTATTGGGAGGGACTGCCAGTTCAATTACAAGCAGGTTCTTTTATAGAAATTGGAGAGGTTACACAAAAAGAGACAAATCCTGTTCATACAAATGTGGAGATTCAATTAGTTTTTGAAAAAATGACTGTACCTTTACTAATTAAACTAGATCCATCTGGAAAAATAGACGATTTTCAACTAAGCATGTCGTTTAGTCCTGTTGCTGAGCGTCCATCATATAGTAAGCCTGAATCATTTGTTGATAAAGAAGTAGTAGTTGGAAGTGGTGCATTTCCATTACCAGGAACATTGTCGGTTCCAAAAGGAAATGGTCCTTTTCCAGCGGTTATTCTTGTTCAAGGATCAGGAGCAACTGATCAGGATGAAACAGCGTTTGCTTTAAAACCATTTCGCGATTTAGCTGAAGGTCTTGCATCGAAGGGAATTGCTGTCCTTCGCTATAATAAACGAACGTATGAACATGGGCTGAAAACACAATTCAGTCCCTTCTATACAGTTGATAAAGAGACAACAGATGATGCTCTTCTTGTAACTCAATTTCTTAAAAATGAGCCTCTAATAAATAAGAATCAAATATATATTCTTGGTCATAGTCAAGGTGGAATGATGCTTCCGAAAATGATTGAAAAAGACCAAAATCAAAATATTGCTGGGGCAATTGTAATGGGTGGACCAGCTCGTACGATTCAAGACGTTGTTTTAGATCAATTTGAGTATCTTTTTTCTATTGGAGCAATGAACCAGGAGCAATATAAATTCTACAAATCGCAATTTGAATTATTAAATGATCCAAATTTCTCTGGTCAGAATCCTCCAAAAGATTTTTACTTAGGATCAGCAGTATTTTGGGATTCTATTCGGAAAATTAAAGCAGCAGAAATATCAAAAGAACAAAAGACACCACTTCTTATTATTCAAGGAGAAAGAGACTATCAAGTTCAATCAAAAATCGAAATTCCCCTTTGGAAAGAACAATTAAAAGAACGAAATAACGTTGATTATCGACTATATCCAAAGTTAAATCATTTCTTTACAGAGGGCGATGGGGAAATAAGTAAACCGGATGAATATTATAGTCCTGCTAATATTCCTGAGTATGTTATAAATGATATTGCTGCTTGGGTGCAAGGCAGATCGCAATTAAATTAGCAACCATATGTTTTAATAAAGACTTTCTTTCTGTAATCAAAATAGAAATATTTTTATTAGGTTATATGTTTTTTTTAGCACTCTTTGAAAAGGAGTGCTTTTTTATTTTTCTATGATTTCTATAAAATAATGGAC
>NZ_WEII01000172.1:0-5688 GCF_009183805.1 Bacillus sp. B2-WWTP-C-10-Post-4
AAATTACGATGTTTATTTTGTAATATGTAATTTTGCATATCGTCCACTACTGATTCAAAATAACCTAACATTGTAATTTTCGTTTTCCAAAAATTCATGATTATGAACACATCTCATTAATTCTTGAACTTCTTATTCAAAATATCCGCATATACTGTGGCACCAGGGAAAACCATCACTGATATGATATATAAATTACGCTTCCATACAAGACTAGCTTAAAAATATTTTTCTTATTGCTCATTTTTCTATTTCCCCTCTATTAGAAGTACTCCTAGCACATCACACTAATAAAAACGATAATATTAAAAAATAAGGAAAGACATAATACGTATGTCTTTCCTCTAAAATTGTAATACTCAATATGCTCTTGGCTCTATTTGATTTTCCATTTAAATCCTCACATATCTTTCTTTATAATATCTCCTAACTCCATCCAATTTGTAATACGCGGGATATTGAGATATTGATTGTAAGAAGTAGTTTTTGCATATACATTTATCGGTTTTCCTATTAACGTTTCTAAAACAGCCGGCTTATCATCAAAGAAATAGTTTAATTTTATTTCTTGTATAAAGTGTATTTTTTCTTCATCCTTCATTCCATAGAAAAAGCGATCTTCATGTACCGGAAATCCTTTTTCTATTAACCATTTTTTTGTTTGCTCTCCATGCTCTTTAGGTCGCGCCGTTATATAGTAAATTTCATGTCCCTGTCTTTCTAATTCTTGCAATGTCTCTACAGCATACGGAAACGGTGAACAAGAAGTATAATAAATCTCATCCAGCAAACTATTCCACATATGACCGCCTTCCTCGGAAGTCATGCCAAATGCTTCATGAATTTCAATTGTTTTTAAAGAATGGAATACATCCAACCCTACTTTTTTGTTTAATTTCTTATTATATAAATGAAAAGCATGCTGCCTTAAATCAATTAGTGTATCATCGATATCAAATCCAAACTTCACTCTTCATCGCTCCTTTCTGCAATCCATTTATCGGAACATATAAGTAGTTTTTATTCCCCTTATTGCTCATCTTTCCGATATGCTGGATAGCCAATAAATCTATAATCTTTTCCAATCTGGGTAAATGATATATCCTTAAATTCAATTGCATCTTTCATTTTAGTAATACCAGTCCCCTCTACAAAACTAGGCGCCAATCTACCTCCAATAATTTTAGGTGCGAAATATAAAATAATTTTATCCATTAGTTTATTTTCAATAAACGAAGCATTTACTTCTCCACCACCTTCAATAAGCAGGGAGGAAACTCCTTTTTGTCCTAAAACATCAAGCATTTCATGTAAGTTTATATGCTTTTCTCCGCTAGTAACAAATACTTTAACTCCTGCATTTTCTAATGCTTTCTTTTTTTCCTCTGCATGATTACTTGTTGTAAATATCCAGGTAGGAGCTTCTCTATCTGTAACAACGTTAGCTTCCATCGGTATGCGTAATGTCGAGTCCAATATTACTCGAATTGGATTTCGGCCATTTGGAATACGCGTTGTCAATGATGGATTATCCTTTTGAACAGTATTCGCTCCTACTAAAATAGCCGCATTTTCGTTTCGTATTTGGTGTACTTCTTGTCTTGCTTCTGTAGATGTAATCCACTTACTATCCGATAAAGACGTAGCGATTTTCCCATCTAATGTAACTCCTGATTTAATCGTTACAAATGGGCGCTTTGTCAAAATATATTTATTAAAGACTTCATTCATTTTTTTAGATTCTTCTTCACACACTCCTACAAGTACTTCAATACCTGCATCTTGTAGAATTTTAATTCCACGTCCAGAAACAAGCGGGTTTGGATCAAGTGTAGCAACTACTACCTTCTTAATTCCTGCTTGTACAATTGCTTCAGCACAAGGCCCTGTTCTACCATGATGAGAACAAGGTTCAAGAGTTACATAAATTGTACCACCACGTGCCTGTTCTCCAGCCATACGTATCGCATGTATTTCGGCATGTGGTTCTCCGGCCTTCATATGTGCTCCGACCCCTACAATTCGATTATCATTTACAATTACAGATCCAACCAATGGATTTGGAGTCGTTTGTCCCTTCATAGCCTTGGCATTTTCTAGTGCTAGCTTCATATACAATTCATGCTCAAGCATGTAAGTGTCCCCCTTCAAAATGTCCAGAACGCTGAATCTTCGTTTGCAAATATTTCTCATTAAACTCTGAGACATCACCCCATAACGGTTCACGACTCGTAACATTTAATCCAGCTTTTTGTAACGCTTCTAATTTTTTCGGATTATTTGTAATAAGTTTTACAGGTTTTGAGCGTAGCGCTTTTAATACTTCAATTGTATCATCATAGTTTCGAACATCATCTTCAAAACCTAGGTTCAGATTAGCTTCTACTGTATCTAACCCATTTTCTTGCAAGAGGTACGTCATAGCTTTACTAAACAAGCCAATTCCTCTCCCTTCATGATTCGCTAAGTAAAATAAAGCACCTGAACCATGTTCTGTAATCATTTGTAAAGACTGCTTTAATTGGAATCCACAGTCACAACGTTTACTACCAAAGATATCACCGGTGTGACAAATACTATGCATACGAATTAGGGCATCTTCAGAATTCTCAAAATCACCATATACAAGTACACTAGATTGCTGCATATCAGCTAAATTAATAGATGAGAGTTTTTCGATAATTCCTTCTACACTATTTGTAACCTCACTACATTGTAACCAAGAATACCATTGAAAAACTTTAGTCTCCCCATATAAATTAATTGGCAATTTGATAGGGCCTACTAAATAAATATCCTTTCCATCTTGATGTATAAATTGAATTTTATCTTCTAACATATGAATTGTATCTGTTGTAACCATTAGGTACCTCCTAGTATAGAGAATCTCTAAAATTCTCTTCCATTGTTATATTTTTTATTGTTTAACTTACACAACGTAAGTGTTTTTACAGATGCTATTCTTTTTTCTCTCAGCTTATATGCAATATGTATCATTACAACTTTGGCCATTTAAAGAAAAGAGTTTTAGTTACATAAAACAACTTAGTTACTTTACGTAAGTGAGTATACATTCGTAATCAATTTACGTCAAGTAATTAATTATAAAAACATTTGTTACTAATAGTAAGATGTTATATAATTTATTTTAGGAGGTGAAGGAAAATGAATGATTCTACATTATGCCCTCGCTTTGAAAAAGGAATGAAATTTTTTAGTCAACGATGGACAGCACTAATTATTTACCAACTTTTTTCTGGATCTCAGCGCTTTTGTACACTTGAATCTTCTCTTCCTGTTAGCGGAAGATTACTTTCAGAAAGATTGAAAGAATTAGAACTAGAAGGAATTGTCGAACGTAAAGTCTTTCCTGAGACACCAGTTCGTATAGAATATTCTTTAACTCAAAAAGGATTTGCTTTAGAAGCTATTATTCGCGGAATAGAAGAATGGTCACAGGAATGGATAGAACTTGAGGAATAACATAAAAGCTTTTTCGTATATAGTTTTAAGTAATCAAATTACAGATACCTATTATTAAAACGCTAATTTTTCAAGCATTTATGAAAAGCTAGCGTTTTTTAATAAATAAAATGTAAGAAATAAAGCAAGGTGATCAAAACGATCACCTTGTTCCCTTACAGATTAAAATAGTGTTTTAAAATCTTTTATTCATACATACTCGATTAATAAAAAAAACGAATAAGCTTTTTTATTAATAAACAGTTTTATTTTTACAATACAGTTAGCTTCCCCTGCTATTTGCGGACAGTAAGACCACCACTGATTAAATTTCTATTTTATTACATTCGAATATTACTTATGAAATTTCACACGCTCTTCAAGTGGTTGGAATTCTTTTTCACCTGGTGCAGCTGTTGGATTACCAAATGGCATTTGTGCAATTAGTTTCCAATTAGCAGGGACATTCCATTCTTGTTTTACCTCATCGTCAATTAATGGATTATAATGTTGTAATGATGCCCCTAATCCCTCTGCTTCTAAACCTGTCCACACGACTAATTGGTGCATACCTGATGCTTGGTGTGACCAAATTGGGAAGTTTTCAGCATATGCAGCAAATTTTTCTTGAAGCGATTTAACGATAGCCTCATCTTCAAAGAATAATACTGTTCCATAACCAGCTTTAAAAGAATCCATTTTTTGTTGCGTTCCTGAAAAATCTCCATCTCCAACTACTTTTCTTAATGTTTCAGTGGTAATATCCCATAATTTATCATGAGCTTCACCAAATAATACAACTAATCGTGCAGTTTGAGAATTGAAAGCGGATGGAGTATATTTCACAGCAAACTCCACGATTTCTTTAATTTTTTCATCCGATACTTGTACCTCTTTATTAATCCCATAGTAAGTACGTCTTTCTTTCAGTGCAGTATAGAAATCTTTTGTCATAATTCCGTTCCTCCTAAGTTTTAATATTCTTCAAAATGATACATCTCGAAGATAATATGCGTTTAAATGAGTTCATTTTTGAATCATTGAACTTCCTAGCACCCATTGCCAGTCATTCTAAATCTAAACACACTGCTTCCTTCAGTTTTCCTAAAAAAAGCCTTATAACATCATTCATAAAATCTAATCATCATTCGGTACTATTTTACCCATTCTCTATTCATGTATCCTGCTTGTTTCATATTTACACAAATATGAAATGTAGCTACTTTAATCACCAAATTTCACATTAATTTAGAGCATCTTCAATTACAGCAATTTCGCTCACTCGAACAAAACGATGCAATTTAAAGAACATTGCAAAATTAAGTACTACCTGTAAAAGAACCCTCTTAGCCGACTATAAGAAAAAATAATAAAAAGCCAAAAACGAACAATAATATGTTCATTCTTGGCTTTTACTTAACCATCACATTTATTTTTACTATTGCTTCAAATGATTTTTAACTGCCCTTATTACCAATTCGTGATCTTCTTCTGGTGGTAATCCTGAAACTGTTATCATTCCAATAACCCCTACGTTTTTTATTCTGATAGGAAAACATCCACCAAACGCAGCGTATTCTGAAGTATCTAAAAGATATTTTTCATTATAGGAGACCCCAGTTATTTCACTTTGTATCTGCATATAATACGAGCTACGATCATGCAGGGAAACGACTCGTTTTTTACGCTCAATCCATTTCGTATTTTCCTCATTTGTCCCTGTCATCTTGAAATGAAATAATTGCACACCATTTTTCGTTATATCAACAGCAATCAATTTCCCCTCTCGCTTTGCTGTTTCAACGATAAATAAACCTAGTTGCAAGGCATCTTCATTTGTAAAAGAGGAAAATTGAAGTGTTTCCTCCTCTTTTAAAATTTGTTTACTTATTTCATTCAAATTTGAAGTACTCATATCTTTAACCTCCATAATTGTTTTATGCCACACCGACATTTTTTCGAAATTATTAGGCCATATAGTACAACCTTTCAATCAATCTGATTCTAAATAAACTACTGTAACATCTTTGGAAACTAGTAGTACCGTAAAGCTTGTTTTCTTCTTACTGGTGCTATTATGAATGACATTCAAAGTTATAAAAAGTACTATTCTACTTATCCCTATCTTACAGAGACTATTATGAAATATATTTAACATCTTAAAAATGTATGTACTAAAGAATAATATTTTTAATCACTAACTTTTTTGATCAATCGTTATAATTC
>NZ_WEII01000173.1:0-5671 GCF_009183805.1 Bacillus sp. B2-WWTP-C-10-Post-4
GTATTCAATCTAGTAGTATCGCAGTTGGATTTGAAAACTCTAATGGTATTAGCAAATATATAACTGGTATATTTTTAGTCATGTTACTAGCAGCAATTATTTTTGGTGGTGTAAAGAGAATTGCTGGCGTTTCTCAAATGCTTGTTCCATTTATGGCAATTGGTTATGTAATTGTTACATGTATCATATTAATTGCGAATGTAACGGAGATTCCAAGGATGTTTGCTTTAATTTTCTCTAGCGCATTTGGTGTAAATGAAATGTTTGGTGGAATTGTTGGTGCAGCTATTGCATGGGGCGTAAAACGCGCTGTATTTTCAAACGTTGCTGGTGTCGGAGAAGCGACGTATAGTTCGGCGGCTGCTGAAGTATCGCATCCCGCAAAACAAGGATTAGTTCAAGCGTTTTCCGTATATATCGATACAATTGTCGTATGTACAGCGACAGCTCTTATGATTTTAATAACAGGTATGTATAATGTTATACCTGAAGGGAAAACCGCCATTGTACAAAACATAGGAAATGTGGAAGCTGGTCCAATTTATACACAACAAGCAGTTGAAACTGTGATAACAGGGTTTGGTCCAATATTTATTTCAATTGCGATTTTCTTTTTTGCATTTACAACGTTACTCGCTTATTACTATATCGCTGAAACGACACTTACTTATTTAGATCGTCAACTGAAATATGGCTGGTTAAAACCAGTTTTAAAATTTGGATTTTTAATTATGGTTTACATCGGTAGCGTTGAATCAGCGTCGCTTTTATGGAATCTTGGAGATTTAGGAATCGGTAGTATGGCATGGTTAAACTTAATCGCAATCTTACTTTTAAGTAAAACCGCATTAAAAGTGTTAAAAGATTATGAAACGCAGAAAAAAGAAGGGAAAGATCCAGTATTTAATCCTAAAAATGTGGGGATTGAAGGATTAACATTTGGGGAAGAAAGAAGTAAAGAGGTTGAAAGAAAAAGTTATTGTAGATGATAATTTAAAATTATAACTTAAATTAACTAAAAATTCTTAATTTAAAAGAAGGTATATTGCCTCCATTTCATCACATACTACAATAAGTATGGATAATATGACTGGAGGGAATAAGATGGAACATGAGCAACATAGTTCGATAAATGATATTCTACATCATTATAAAGAAGGTATAGGTAGTTTTACAAATCAAATTCCTGAAATCGCTGAGACATATAATGCGTTCACGCAAGCTTGTTTTCAAGAGGGTTCTTTAACAAAAAGAGAAAAACAACTTATTGCATTAGGAATTAGTTTAGCAACGCAAGATGAGTATTGTACAATTTATCATACAAAAGGTTGTCTTGATCAAGGATGTTCGGATAAAGAGATTCTAGAAGCATGTGGTGTTTCAGCAGCATTTGCTGGCGGAGCTGCGATGAGTCAAGCGGTAACTTTAGTGCAAGAGTGTTTAACAGAATTGAAAAATCAAAAGCATTGAATAAAAAAACGTTTTAAACTTTATGTTTAAAACGTTTTTTATGTGAAATTAAATTTGAGTATAAAAATTATCTAGGATGGGTTCAATTTATGGTTATACAATAATGGGAGAATTTTAAATTTAGTAGGAATGAGAAATAACAACTATTTATTTAATTTTAAGGTTTTGTAAAAAGCTTCAATTGCTTCATATAATCAATGGCTTTTGTTTTATTTTTCTGTTTAGAAACATAATGTGCCTCATTAAAATCTCTATAGTAACTGTTAACTACTTCTTCAGAAAGAGCACCGTCAGAGATAGCTCTTTTAACCGCGCAGTTTGGTTCGTTTGTATGTGAACAGTTAGAAAATTTACATCTCATAGAAATCTTTTTTATATCTTCATATCCAAATTCAAAATTCCCCTCAAGGTTTATCAAGTCAAATCCTATTTTACTAATAAGAAATCCCTCCATTTTTGAAAGAGTCTTTTAGAAACATAAATACAAATTTTATCGTTTTCAATTTGTATTTACTTTAATATTCTATATCTTCATAAATAGATTTTTCTACATCAGGAAGAACTGTGTATATACTCTTACCGATTAAAGCTTCTAATTCTTTCTTAATCGCATAAAACCCTTTCCAATGTAAAGATGTATGAGATGTTGTACCATGACGCAAACCAACAGAAATTAATCTTCTTTCCAGCGTAGTAAAGCCATCCGCATCAGCAAGAGCGTCACAAAGAGTAATTACTTTATTGTATAAGTCGTAGTTACAATGTTCATTTAATATTTCAACTAATCGGCTTCTCGTATGGTCAGGAACGAGACTCCATTCCGCTGCGATATCTATATGTTCATTTTTGCATGGGAATGAGTGTGTCACACAAATAACAGCGTTTCCTGTATACCCTAAATCATTCATATACATATAACCATCATAGGAATGAATGACCGATTTGGTAAAACCTTTGTATCTTCCGATATCATGCAAAAGGGCAGCGTTATATGCTATGTCAGCATCTAGCTTGTACCCTTTTTTTATAAGTTCTATAATTATGTTTTCAGTTGCATGAGCAACATGTAGTGAATGTTCAAACCAAGGGCCCGGGTTTTGTTCATATGCCCATTCGAGTTATTCTTTTGCGTACGTTCTATCTAATATATATTTCATATCGTTATCCTTTCACAAAAAATCATATCTTAACTATAAATTCCTCTTATTATTTCATTATTCCTTCTTTAAAAATTGTTACAATGAAACAAAAGGGGGAAAAGTAATGCGAAATTTAGTAATTGAAGAAATTAAGAAACTAGAAAATGATATAGAAGAACTTTCGAAACTTTTGAAAATGGTTGTAAATGATGGGGCATCAATTGGTTTTTTGCCTCCACTGGAACAAAAAGATGCAACAAAGTATTGGCAAACAGTATTAGCGCCAGAAGTGATATTGTATGTGGCTAAAATAAACAACGAAGTAGCAGGGAGTATTCAATTACAATTAGTTACTAAGCCTAACGGAATTCATAGAGCTGAGATTTGCAAATTAATGACTCATCCAAACTTTAGACGAAACGGTATTGGACGATCGCTTATGCAAAAAGCAGAGGAACGAGCAAAGCAAGAAAACAGGTCTCTTTTAGTATTAGATACTAGAGAAGGAGATCCTTCCAATAAATTGTACAAATCACTAGACTACCAAGAAGTTGGAACAATACCAGGGTATGCAATTTCTCCGAATGGAAAGTTAGATGCTACGGTTCTTTATTATAAAAACATTTAAGTTATAATCAAACGGGGAGAGTGCTTGATTATTAGTAAGTGAATAATAAACGACTATTTTTAACACCGTCTATATTTTTCTGGCGGTGTTAAAATAGTTAATTATAATCTAATTAACGCACTAAATGAATTTGAGAAAGTTTTTAGAGGGTTCTTTTAGTAATGATTCTCGTCTTATAATAAATGTAGAGAAGATGACTAGCCAACTATAGTTATTTTCGCTTTATTATGGGAAGGGGATGAAAGTATGAAAAAGAATAGTTTACAAAAGATGAAGAAAGTTATTTTAAGTGGTGGCGTATTACTTACGGGATTATTAACATTTGGATTTTCAGAAAAGGCTTCAGCTCATGGATATGTAGAATCACCAGCGAGCCGATCTTATTTATGTAAGCAAGGGGTAAATGTAAATTGTGGACCAATTCAATATGAACCTCAAAGCGTAGAAGGAATAGGTGGATTTCCGCAACTAGGACCTTCTGATGGACAAATTGCAGGGGCTGGTCATTTTCCCGCTTTAGATGTTCAAACTGTAGATAGGTGGAAGAAAGTTACGTTAAATGGCGGGACGAATACATTCAAGTGGAAACTAACGGCTCCTCATAGTACGAAAGAGTGGAAATACTATATTACGAAAAAAGGTTGGAATCCCAATAAACCTTTGACGCGATCAGATTTAGATTTAGTGCCATTCTATGTGAAAAATGACGGTGGAGCTAGACCAGGGACAACAGTAACGCACGAAGCGAATGTACCAACTGACCGTAGTGGATACCATCTTATTTTAGCTGTTTGGGAAATTGCAGACACTGGAAATGCGTTTTATCAAGTTATAGATGTAAACCTTTTGAATAATGGCTTATCCTCAAAATTCGCTTTTAACAATGTAGTACAAGCTCCTACACTATTTTAATTGAAACATACATTTCGATCATCTAATTCATTTTAGATGATTTTTTTTATGAAAATGATGAAAAATATAGAAGAAAGTGCAATTATTTATAAAAAAATATGCTTTAAATATTGTCATATTTGCTTCTTTAAGATATCCTTTTCATGAAGAGGTGGAAAACATGGAAAAAGTACTAGTTTTCGGGCATAAAAACCCAGATACAGATGCAATTTGTTCTGCAATTGCTTATGCAGAATTGAAAAAAGAATTAGGAATGAATGCTGAGCCTGTACGTTTAGGCGAAATCAGCGGTGAAACTCAATTTGCGTTAGACTATTTTAAAGTAGAAGGACCGCGTTTTGTTGAGACAGTAGCAAGCGAAGTGGACAACGTTATTTTAGTTGACCATAACGAGCGTCAACAAAGTGCTAACGATATCGAATCAGTTCGTGTGTTAGAAGTTATTGACCATCACCGTATTGCTAACTTTGAAACAAGCGATCCTATATACTATCGTTGTGAGCCAGTTGGCTGTACAGCTACAATCTTAAACAAAATGTACAAAGAAAATGGCGTAATAATTCGTAAAGAAGTTGCAGGTTTAATGTTATCTGCAATCATTTCAGATTCTTTACTATTCAAATCTCCAACTTGCACAGAACAAGACGTAGCAGCTGCTCGTGAATTAGCGGAAATCGCTGGTGTAGATGCAGATAAATACGGCTTAGAAATGTTAAAAGCTGGTGCTGACTTAAGCGGAAAAACAATGGAGCAATTAATCTCTCTTGACGCTAAAGAATTCCAAATGGGTAATGCGAAAGTTGAAATCGCACAAGTAAACGCTGTTGATACAAACGACGTTCTTGTACACCAAGCGGAACTTGAAAAAGTAATTTCTGCAGTAGTAGAAGAAAAAGGTTTAGACCTATTCTTATTCGTTGTAACTGATATCTTAACTAACGATTCTGTTGGTCTTGCGATCGGTAAAGCAGCAAACGTTGTTGAGAAAGCATACAACGTATCACTAGAAAACAATACAGCTACTTTAAAAGGTGTTGTATCTCGTAAAAAACAAATCGTACCAGTATTAACAGAAGCATTCCAAGCTTAATCGTATTGCGTACAGATGAACAGTAAGGACAAGTAGTCAGATTGGCTACTTGTCCTTTTTTATTTATAATAAGCAGAAATTTTTAACTTTTAAACAGTCGCATTGTGTATGCTTAATGATATGGAAGTATTGAAAAGTAAATTACAGGGGCTTTTTGAAAAAATATTGCATCTGTTTCAAAATTAGAGAGCTGGATTTCGGAGGAACTGCGTTTAAACGCTGAAATACAGATGTTGCGTTTAACTTTTTAGAAGAAAGGATATAAATTTTTGATTAACGAATTAAAATAAGGATAGTGTTAGCTATCCTTATAATCGTTTATTCGTAAGATTTTTTCTTGTTTATATAAAATGTGATTATCGTAGTAATGAAGAAAATAGGTATCGCATACACTTGCCCAACAAATAACTTCCAGCCGACATAATTATAGCC
>NZ_WEII01000174.1:0-5578 GCF_009183805.1 Bacillus sp. B2-WWTP-C-10-Post-4
CGTTTTTTATTGTAATTCTAGTAAATATGAGGTACGATTTGAAAGGGGAAAGAATTTTAATGCATATTAGCTTTCAAAATAGGGAGACAAAAAAGCACACTAATTTTACAATCGGGGAGATTGAGCAGTACATATTAGAGTTTAAAAAATTAATTAAAAATAATCGATTTACGGTTTCTCGAAATGAAAAAAGGAAAGAGAATAGTGAATTTTTAGAGGCTAATAAGATTAACGCTAGTAAAGTGAAAGAGATTCTTCTTAATATAGGAGTACGTGATTTTTGTTATGCAGTTGATAATAAAAATCCAAATTTTGCTCATGAAAAATTGTATATCTTTTGTCCACAATATGAGTTAGATAATTGGGGACAAAAGAAGTCGGTAGACATATATATTAAGATGAATCTAATTGAAAATAAGGACAGGAACAAATACATGATTGTTGTTTCTTTTCATAAAAGGAATAAACCAGTCACTTATCTTTTTAGGTAAAGATAAGTGACTAATGGTTTTAGAATGAGGGAGGATTTTTATGTTGGTTTTATGTGAGTTTTGTCGAGATATGGTAAAGTATTCTACTAAAGATGTTTCAAAAGTGACAGTCATTAGAGGGAAGCAATATCATTATGTAGGTAAAGAAGCAAATTGCGAGGAGTGTAAATCTGAAATATTTGTTCCTAACATTCATGATTATAATTTAGAACAATTAGATCATGCCTATAGACAACAGGAACAGTTAGTTACTATTTCTGAAATAAGAGAGGTTTTAGAAAAATATAAGATTGGAAAACGTCCATTGTCTTTACTTTTAGGTTGGGGAGAGGTTACCCTAACAAGGTATGTAAATGGAGATATTCCGACGAAGCAGTACTCGGATATATTGAAAAGATTAGGTAGAGATCAATCTTTTATGCTAGATATTTTGGAAAGAAATAAAGATTTAATTACTCAAAAAGCATATAGAGTCTCTACAGAAGCAATCGCAAAGCTACAGGAAAATGATGATATTCCTTCTACGCAGACTACGAAAATCGAGGAAGTTGCTAACTATTTGCTATATAAAAATGATGATATTACTCCTTTAGCTCTTCAAAAGCTGTTATACTATGCGCAAGGATTTTGTAAGGTGTTTACTGGGACATATTTATTTGAAGATGATTGTGAAGTAGGAAGTCATGGCCCGGTATATCGAGTTATTTTTAATAAATATAAAGTATATCAGTACGACAATCTTGAAGTTAATTATGATAGTACAAATCAATTAACTCAAATAGAAAAGGAAATATTAGACTGTGTAATCAATACTTTAGGTTGTTATAGTGGGAAGAGTTTAGAAAAAATGATTCTATTTGACTTACCACGGGAAGTTGCGCATCTAGAATTAGAAGATAATGATCCCGGTAAACCTATTATGGAAAAAGAAGAGATAGATAATTGCTTTAATACAATGAAACAGGCATATAATTTAGTTACAATTTCTGATATAAAGAAATATGGCATAAAAGCATTTGAAAATATAAACAATTCAATGTTGTAACTATATCATTTTTAATATGATTGATATATACATTTTATTTACTGTTAATCAGACCTCTGTAAAGGTATTAAAAGATAGTACTAATTACAGAATATTAGGAGTGCAGAATATAAACACTTTTAACACGATGTAAATGTGCATATTAAATAAAAAGTAAAGAGAATTGATACATTATATGGTAAAATGATATATGTGAATACGCCTTATGAAGTAAATTTTATGCTTTGGACCTTTAGCTCAGCTGGTTAGAGCAAACGGCTCATAACCGTTCGGTCGTAGGTTCGAGTCCTACAAGGTCCACTTATAAACAAGGAGAAAGCACTCAAATGAGTGCTTTCTCCTTGTTTATAATAAATAAAGGGGATTGTGACATGAAAATAATTGATTTAGAGACAGAAAGAAAAAAGAAGGGGAAATTAATGGTAACTATTCCAATTATAGAACTAATATATGGAGAAAAAGGGGAAATTGAATTTAAAGTAGTGGGAAAAAAAGTTGTTCCGCAATCCATGTTAGAGAATTAAACTACTTTCAATTTCTATAGGCTGTAAGGTTGTTAAGTGGGAGATTTCTAAGTACGGAAACCTCGTGGATTTTGATTGATTATGCTATCCCTGTAGTTCCTAAGGCTAAGAGATGAGTTTTCTCCGTTAGTATGGGAGAAAAAGGAGAAAGGAAAGGACATAGCTATTGCGGTTTTAAATACGGGTTGCAATATTAATATAAAGACGTTATTCTTTCCTATGATTTCTCAGAAAGAATAACGCCTTTTTCATTTTAGAGAGTATTTTGTCTTGTTAGCTTGATAGCGAAAGGGTAGGGCCATCAAAACGCAAATTTCGTACGCTAAGAGAATTTGGAAAGAGCTAAGGTCCTGATTCCCTTAAAGGACAAAACGAAGGAGAATTCCTAACAATAAAGTTGTATTCATCTAGGAAAATTAATATGCTCTGAACTAAGAGGTAAGATATTTGCCAACCTTCTTCATATTTTTTGTAGCTGGAGTTAAATACAAAATATTACAGAAGTAGAGACAACATTGATAATTAGATTTAGCCCACTGGTGCGTTGTAACTAGTCTAATAGTAATCTTTCTCGAAGCTCACTGTATTATCGAAAAGAATTGCGCATGCTAATGCATTCATTGCTTATTCTTTAGTTTATTGAATATAATGATCCTATTTCTAAAATAGAAGGATGATAGGATCAATTACTTGTCACTTTAAATTTAATTAAAAAACAATTGTATTAACAGCATGTAGATAATTGTTCCACCTGCTATGGAGAGAAGCATTTGTCTCTTCCATATGTGAAGGATTATTACTACTCCTACTGAAATTAATTCTGGAGCACCATGATTGCCGGATAATAAGTTCAGATCCTTAAAACAGTAAATAACTAAAAGACTTATGACAGCTGAAGGTAGTACCTTACCGAGATACTGGACATATTGCGGAGTAGGTTTATCTGATGGGAACACTAAGAAGGGAAGGAACCTTGTAATCATTGTGCCTAAAACCACTATACCAACTGTTATAACTTGTTGCAGTAAACTCATTGTCACACGGAAACCTCCTCTATGTTCTCTATTGGTTTTTTTAGGATAGTAAGTACTAATAAAATCATAATCATTGCAGGAATGATGAAATTGTTTCCACCAAAAATAATTAGGCTAAATATCGATAATCCCAGTCCTACAAGAGCGCTATAATGCTTTTTCTCCCTCATCCACTGTTCAACAAAAATCACAACGAAAAGTGCTGTCATAACGAAATCTAGTCCTTTTGTATTGAAGTGTACAAGGGAACCAAAAATACCACCAATTGCGGCTCCTATACCCCAATACAAATGATTAAGCAGTGTCACGAAGAACATAAACCAACCCTTATCAACATCTTTTGGAATATCAACAGTAGAATTAATAGAAAAAGATTCATCACATAGTCCAAAAATAAGATAAAACTTTTTCTTTCCAATTCCTTTATACTTCTCTAGCATAGAAATACCATAAAATAAATGCCGTGCATTCACCATTAAAGTGAGAAAAAGTGCATGAATTGGATTAAAAGCAACCAGTAATAAATTAGCTGCAATAAATTCCATTGATCCTGCGAATATGATTAAACTCATTAGAATTGGATATATTGCACTGAAACCCAGAGAGTTCATGTAGATTCCATAAGCAATTCCTAAAAATACAAAACCAGCAAAAATAGGTATTGTATAAGGAAAAGCTGCACGGAATGCGATTCTTATTTGATTTCTATTTTTCATATTATTCACATCCTTAATCAAGAGCTTTATTGCATACAAATTTAACACATAAAATCCATACAATGAACAAGAAAATTGTATGGATTACAATTTTCTTTAGCGGAAGTGTGTTATTCTAACTTTAAAATAATGCTGAGTTTTTATCCTTGTAATACTTTTCAAAGTTTATAAATCTTAATTTTAACTATTAAAATTTATCCTATAAAAATTTAATCGTAGAGGTGAAGCATGCCAGTAAATTCATTTGAAAATTACTCTATGTCTTGGAAACCTAATAAGGAACTATTAAAGCGTCCGTTTTATTCCTCTATTGCAGCACTACTTGAACATGATATTGTAAATGGTTTTTTAGCTCCAGGAACAAAATTGCCTCCACAACGAGAATTAGCAGATTTTTTAGATTTAAACTTTACAACAATTACCCGAGCTTACAAACTATGTGAAGTTAAAGGCCTAATTTATGCAATCACAGGGAGTGGAACTTTTGTAGCTCCTAATGCAACTCGTTCCATTACTATTTCTACAGAGGAAATCAGAAACTGTATTGATCTTGGATTAGTAGCATCATTTGAGCAAACTAATAGTATTGTCGCAGAGACTATTCAAAAGGTCGTAGATAAAAAGTATTTAGAGCAACTATTAAATTACAATGATCCAACTGGTCTTCCGCACCAAAAAACGGCAGGTCTCAATTGGATGAAGTCTTTCGGCATTAATGTGGATCAGGACCATATAGCAATAGTTTCGGGGGCACAAAATGCTTTAGCAATTACATTGACAGCGTTGTTTAAACCTGGAAACCGAATTGCAACTGATGTATACACCTATTCAAATTTTATCGAATTGGCAAAAATGCTACATATTCAATTAGTACCCATTCAAGGGGATGAATTTGGAATGCTCCCAAGTGAACTCGATAAGCAATGTAGTCAATTAGATATTCATGGTATTTTTTTAATGCCTTCTTGCTCTAATCCTACTACGATTATGATTTCAGATTTTCGAAAGAAAGAGTTAGCAGCAATCATTCGAAAGCATCAAATAATTTTGATTGAGGATGATATTCATGCATTTTTGACAGCAGGGGTTATTTCTGATTATGAGCAACCAATGTTTAATTTACTTCCAGAACAAAGTGTTTATATTAGTGGAACTTCTAAGTGCATTTGTTCAGGATTAAGGGTTGCTTATATGGTATTCGGAGATGCCTTACGTAAGGATATTTTAAAGGCTATATTTAATGTCAATGTTAAAACATCTTCTTTAGACGTAGAGGTGATAACAGAGCTAGTGTTATCAGGAAAAGCTCATGAAATTGTTAAGCAGAAGAAATTTTTAGCAGAGTCTGCAAACGAAATTTATTCAGGATATTTTTCTTCCAACAAGCCTGTAGGGCATCCTTTTAGTTTTTACCGTTGGCTACCTATTCAAAATCATTATGATGCATTTCAATTAGAAACAGATTTGGAGAGGCACGGCATTCGGGTTTTTCATTCCGAGCGCTTTATTACAGCACAAACCATGCCTAATCAGTATTTACGAGTCGCT
Organism: Bacillus sp. B2-WWTP-C-10-Post-4; assembly: GCF_009183805.1. Classification (NCBI taxonomy): domain Bacteria; kingdom Bacillati; phylum Bacillota; class Bacilli; order Caryophanales; family Bacillaceae; genus Bacillus; species Bacillus sp. B2-WWTP-C-10-Post-4. Next base: position 5,359 of record NZ_WEII01000174.1, read on the forward strand.
CTATCCTCTACAAACTCATTAGAAGAGTTGAAAATAGGGCTAGAAATACTAAAACAATATCTCGGCTAGTGTGAACTACCCGCCACTTAACGTCCTAACGGACTGTTTGAAGTGGGGGCTTCTCGGTTAGTCGTTACTTTTGGTAGCTAACGAATTCGTCCTAAGACAGCCGAGCTAACTCCCTTGTTCCAAGGGTTATTTTATTGCTATCTATACTAAC
>NZ_WEII01000175.1:0-5571 GCF_009183805.1 Bacillus sp. B2-WWTP-C-10-Post-4
CAATGTAATTCTCTAATTTATTTTATTCTCCTATTTAGAATTTATAGTTTAGTGATTCAATAATACAAAAGTGGTTGTAATAAATAGATAAAACGATGAAATAATACAGTTAGAATGGTTAAAAGGCAGTTAAATATAAGTATTAAAAGAAATAAATTTACTTATTTATGTTTAGTGAATGTATTATGGTAAGAATTTCATCCGATTGGATTAGCGCTAAACTAGATTTTTATCCAAACAAATCCAATAATTATTTTTTAAATGAAGTATATGTTGCATCAAGTTTATTTGGAATAATTCGTAGTCTAATAATTGCTGAATCTAGAAAAATAACATATTCGAAAGGAGAGCAGATAAAACTCTGTCTGTGAAAATTAAATCTCTAAATTATAAAGTACGGATAATAGGATGTAATTGTGGTTTCATTTCGAATGGTACCATAAATGAATGTGGAAAAGTAAAGGAGAAAAATTTAAATAAACTATATAAGTAGTAAAAATGAAAAGGAGAAGTAGCTAGTGTTTAATATAAAAGAAAGATTGGAGCAAATAAAGCTTAAAACGAAGTTGTCTATGGCATTTATAGCAATATTAATTATACCAAGCCTTATCGTAGGAGTATCATCTTATAATAAAGCAAAAACAGATCTTAATGAAACAATTCTACAATCAGCAAAAGATAATATAAGTATTTTAGATAAGATTGTTGATGATGAATTAGAAAATAAGCATACAGATATCACTCATTTTGCAAAGGTACTCACACAAGGGGATTATAATCCTGAACAATCGCAAAATGTACAGAATAAATTTGATCAATATATACAGTTACATCCAGAGATAGAAACGATTTATACGGCATCCAGTAACAATCAATTTATTCATGCACCTGTTGGAAAAATACCAGAAGGGTTTAATCCGTTAGAAAGTAGTTGGTATAAGGATGCAGTAAAAGCAAATGGAGAGATTATTGTTTCATCTCCCTATAAATCAAAGTCTACAGGAAATATGGTAATTGCAATTGCAAAGCAGAATGCAGATAAAAGTGGTGTCATTGGCGTAGATTTGAATATTAAAGATATCGTAAAAACATCCAAAATGATAAAAATTGGGAAGCAAGGATTTGTATCTATAGTTAGTCAAGATAAAACTATAGTTGTTCATCCATCACTAAAACCTGGAGAGAAATTAGATAAAACTTTAGTGGATGAATTGTACAAGACAGAAGATGGAGTAATTACTTATAGCCTCAATGGTGAAGATCGAAACATAAGCTTTAAGACAAATAAAAAAACAGGTTGGAAAATAGCTGGCGTAATGCCTACGAAAGAAATTGAAGAAGCTACCAATCCTATTTTTTATAAAACGCTCACTATAATAGGTGCTTCATTATTGTTAGGTGGAATTGTAATTCTATTCATACTCAAATCTATAATTACTCCACTAAGACAATTAGTCATTTCAGCTCAAAGAATTAGTCAAGGAGATTTAACCGAGAAAATAGATATTCGTTCAAAGGATGAACTTGGTCAATTAGGTGGTAGTTTCAATACAATGGCAGAGTCGTTACGTAATATTATTTCTCAAATTAACACATCTGCAGGACATGTAGCTGCGTCTTCTGAGGAACTAACTGCTAGTGTAGAGCAAGCAAGTGTTGCGACAGAACAAATTACAAAAGAGATGGAAGAAATCTCGAACAGTGCAGAGGTTCAAAATAATGAAGTTGAGTCTGGAGCTGAATTAATTGGTGAGGTAACACGAAATATTCAATACGTAGCTGAGAATGCTTCTGAAGTATCGGCTTCATCCATATACACTAAACAAAAAGCCAATGAAGGTGAACAATTAGTAGAACAAACTGTAACACAAATGCAGTCTATCCATCACTCTGTTTCTCAATCCGATAATGTCATAAAATTATTAGATAAGAAATCACAGCAAATTGGCAGTATATTAGAAGCGATTCAAAATATTGCGGAACAAACAAATTTATTAGCATTAAATGCAGCGATTGAAGCAGCTAGAGCTGGGGAACAGGGGAGAGGGTTTGCAATTGTTGCTGATGAAGTTAGAAAGTTGGCGGAGCAATCATCCGAATCTTCAATGGAAATTGGAAGTTTAATTAAGGAAATACAAGCAGACGTACATGAGACTGTAAAAGCTATGAATGAAGTAGGCGTAGAAGTACAGTCGGGAATTAAGGTTGCGAATGATACAAAACAAAGTTTTTATGAGATTTCAAAATCTGCAAATGATATTGTATCAAAAGTGCATGGTATGGTAGAACTATCAAATAAAATGACAACTGATGCAATGAAAGTTGATACATCGATTGATCAAATAGCTATGGCTGTAAAAGAAAATTCTTCAAGTATGCAAACGATAGCTGGTTCATCTGAGGAACAACATGCTTCTATGGAAGAGATAAATTCTTCAGCAATACAATTAGCACAGATGGCGGAAGAACTTCAAGAGTTAATTGGTGGATTTAAGATTTAAGTTGAGATTCTAGGAGAGAATGCTAGAATCTTGTTACAGAGTGGAAATGAAAAATCTTATAACATAGTAAATAAGTATAATATGTACTCTCTATGCGTATTGAACAGGCAGATAAGCCATTTAAAAACCCTCCATTTGGAGGGTTTTTAAATACATTTACATTAAATTTGTGGTGGTGCACCACTATAATCGCCAACACTATATGAAGGAGCAGGATAATGCCCATGAGTAGCAAGCTGATCTGTTTTAGAAAACTGAAAAATTCCCACCGTTAATACCCCAATAAAAGCAATGCCTGATAATAATAAGCTAATTTTTTTCATTATTTTAACACTCCTTTTGCGATTGATTTTTGTCTTGCTTGATAACAAATATGGAAATAGTCACTTACTTTTTGGTGGTTCTCTAATTGTCTACATTTTGTGGCAAATAATTCGGCGTATTCGACAACATATTCCCATAATTCTTCTTCCTCAAAGTATAAGATTCCTTCTTGAATGATTTTTTCTAATTCTTCCAATGGAATATTTTCGTTTAATTTTTTTAAAATAGAGAAGTGGTGTGTGTATTCTTCGTTATGAATTTCTCTGCAAATCTGTAGACCCTTATCAATGAGTTGGCTGGCCGTTGATTGTTCTCCTAACTTATAATGTTCCTTAGCTTGTAGGAAGATGGCCTTGAAGTGTGTAGGGATTTTCTCTGTTACTTCTGAAAGGTGACGAATAGCTAAAGTAGACATACTTTGATCAGAATACAGCCACCCCATAGTATTTTTTACGTATAACAAGGAATCTTCTTCCCTATTTTTTTGTAGTAAATCAATTGCACAATGTAGATATTCTTCTGCTTGTTCGTACTGTTTTAAATAGATGCAGCAACCACCTAGCAAACTATTACAAAAGGCTGTTTTTACTTCATAACCTTCGTACTTTGAAAAGATTGCTCTCGATTTATTTGCGTATTCGATAGAAGCGAGATTGTTATAGGTATGGTGATAGAAAGTAGCAATTCTATAGTAAAATTCGGCGTGTTCAATTTCATCTGGTATAGCTACCAATATTTTTTCTGCTAGTTTATAATGTTCCTCTGCCTCAGTATAATTTGATATAAAAGTGGAATGAATGGATTTGAAAAAATGATAATAGAATTGTAGAAATTGATCTGTAGGCATATCATAATCGCTAATAGTATCAAAACTATTTTGTTGAATACCAAGGCTATCTGTTAAGACCTTGTAACGAAATTCGAGTAGTGAATAGTATAGTAACAAATTTTGATCCTGATGCTCTTGATTCGGTTCAATGCTTAACTTATTAATTTTTTCATCAATTTTCTTTTTTAGATTAGTAGCTTTTATAACTTGCTGAGATAGCATAGATCGATACCAGTCGTTCAATAGAGAGGTTAATTGCTCATTTCCTTTTACTGAGACACTCATAATATACGCCCCCATTTTCTAAAAAAATCCTAATCCAATTTAATTATAAACATCATAACAAAATAGAAGAAAAAATGGAGTGATATTACAATATTTTTCAAGAAAATTCATAAAAAACAATCAATTTGTGTCGAATATACGTAGAATAAAACATCCAAAAATAATCAAAAGATGATATGAGTCTTTATACGTTCTATTAGGTGAACTAAGAAACTGTGATTGAAGATTTATGAAATCTCTTTTTCTTAAAACGATCAATTATGTGTTAATTTTTAGATTATTTTATCGGATAAATATAGTATGTATCACCACCAAATGTATAAATCTTGCGTATGTAAATAAGAAGAGAATAAAGGAAATAAAAAAGAACTTGTAAGAATTCCTACAAGTTCTTTTTTAGATAATGTAAAAGGTGAAACAGACTATGTCATTATTTGTAATAGTAAAATTATCTTATGTATGGTTTTGTTTTATTTTATCATTTTAGCCAAGAAGACTCCTTCCTCAAGGAGCGTGAAGGGTCACAGTCCAGTGAGTAGGCGGGAGATGAATTGGCCTCGAACAAGAGATGGCAGGAAGCCATCTTAATTGTTCGACATATAGAAAGTATTACTCTACTATCTATCGAATGTATGTTTGGTGTATAATAGTCATATACCGAAATGGAGGTGAATCAAATAATGATTAATAAAGCCTATAAGTTTCGTATCTATCCAAATCAAGCACAAGCAATTCTAATCAACAAAACGATTGGGTGTTCTCGCTTTGTATTCAATCATTTTCTATCCTTATGGGATCACGCATACAAAGAGACAGGAAAAGGCTTGACCTATGGTATATGCTCTGCCAAACTACCTGCCATGAAGAAAGAGCTTGTTTGGCTAAAAGAAGTGGATAGTATTGCGATTCAGTCGTCTGTTCGCAACCTTGCGGATGCTTATACGCGCTTTTTCAAAAAACAAAACAGCGCACCGCGCTTTAAATCTAAGAAGAACAACGTACAATCTTATACCACAAAACAAACAAATGAAAACATTGCCGTTGTAGGGAACAAAATAAAGTTGCCGAAACTAGGCCTTGTTCGATTTGCCAAAAGCCGTGAAGTACAGGGACGTATTTTAAATGCTACGGTTAGACGCAACCCTTCTGGTAGATATTTTGTGTCACTATTAGTTGAAACAGAAGTACAAGAACTTCCGAAAACACATTCTTACATTGGAATAGATGTAGGACTAAAAGATTTCGCTATTTTGTCAGATGGAACACACTATGAAAATCCGAAATTTTTCCGATCATTAGAAGATAAGTTGGCGAAAGCACAGCGTGTTCTTTCTAGAAGAATGAAAGGATCTTCTCGCTGGAATAAACAACGAGTAAAGGTAGCTAGAATTCATGAATACATATCAAATACTAGAAAAGATTACTTGGACAAAATTTCAACTGAAATCATCAAAAACCACGATGTTATCGGTATAGAGGATTTGCAAGTATCGAATATGTTAAAGAATCATAAGTTAGCAAAAGCAATTAGTGAGGTATCTTGGTTGCAATTTCGATCAATGTTAGAATACAAAGCAAAATGGTATGGCAAACAAGTCATTGTCGTATCGAAAACATTTGCTTCCAGCCAAT
>NZ_WEII01000176.1:0-5471 GCF_009183805.1 Bacillus sp. B2-WWTP-C-10-Post-4
GTACAAAATATGATATATACAAGATGTACTATTCCAAATAAAATATTTTAAATAAAAATATTTCCTTAAATATACAAAATTCTTTTATAAAATTAACTTTTGTAAAAAACAACCAATATATTAAATAATCAATTCTGTTCATATATGGTAAAATATATCCATCGCTGATATGTCCAACTATGTAATTTTCATAGCAGCAAAATTACAACCAGACTTATACAACATGATTCAAAACAAATGAAGGAGTGTTTTAAGTGAAAGGACATATTCGAAAAAGAGGAAATAAATACTGTATCGTTATTGATATCGGTCCTGATCCAGAGACAGGAAAAAGAAGACAGAAGTGGTTTTCTGGATATAAGACAAAAAAGGAAGCACAAGCCGATGTGGCAAAGAAGATTACAGAGTTGAATGAAGGAACTTTTATAGAACCATCTAAAGTTACGTTAAAGGATTATCTAAATCATTGGCTAGAAATTAAAAGTATGAGCATAGAAAAGAGTACCTTTGCTGGCTATAAGGCATTTATCAACCAACATGTTATACCTAGTATAGGAATGGTTGCGCTCCATAAATTAAATGTTATACACATTCAAAAATGTTATAAGACTGCGATAGATAAAGGGATTGCAAATAATTCTATTCTGCTTATGCATAGAATTTTAAAGAGCGCTTTAAACCTTGCCGTAAAACAAAATGTTATTTCTCGAAATCCAGCAGATTTTGCTGAGATACCTAAAAAAGAAAAAACCCCTATCCAGACTTGGACAGAGGCAGAAGTAAAAAAGTTTTTAGTTCATTCACAAGAATCACGATATCACATTGGATATCTACTTGCAATAACTACAGGTATGCGTCTGGGAGAAGTTCTAGGTTTACGATGGCAGGACATTGATTTTGAAAAACATACTGTTACAATAAATCAAACATCTGGTCATGATAATAAAATCAAAAAAACTGCAAAAACAAATTCATCAAAACGCACAATTCCTGTACCTAATGAAACAATAACAGCCTTAAAAAAACATAAAATTTTAATCAATAAAGAGAAATTAAGGTTTGGTTCTGCTTATCTAGATCAAGATTTAATAAATTGTAATGAGTTTGGAAGAATCATAAAAAGAGCACATTTCAGAAAAAGTTTCATTAGGATGACACACAAAGTAGGTATAAAAGAAATTAAATTCCATGATTTAAGACATACACACGCAACTCTACTATTGAAACAAGGAGTTAACCCTAAAATCATCAGTGAGCGATTAGGCCATACAGATATTTCAATGACATTAAGTGTCTATTCTCATGTTTTACCGAATATGCAGGAAGAAGCAGTTAAAAACTTCGGTAAAAGTATCTTTGGATAACCTATGTTTGCAAAATGTTTGCATTTCATCAAAAAAAGTCAAACAAACGTTGTCATATCAAGGTTTGTTTGACCTATCATCTTATATTCTTGATAAAATCTCCGAATCCCTATTGAAATATTTAATAATGGAGCGTTCTCACCACCGCGGGTTATGCATTGGAATCGATATACATAGGAGAAAAAATCTTGTGTTTTTTCATCTTTTATCGGCTCTGACATCGCCTCACAAATATTTTGTGATCTAAGAGGAGAAAAATAGATTTCTTCTTCATTTGTATTTTCTAAATATATAGGACGCTCACAAAAAATATGTGAGATTAAAGCGGGTACCCACTTAGAATACGTTTCATTATCATGTAGTACTGGCAAATTAGAAATCAAATCGGATTGCCATTCATATTTTGGTGGTTCTACTAATCTATTTGGCTTCCAATCATGAATAATCTCATACCAACTTTGAAAAATATAATCGAGTTGCTCTTGTTTAATAGGTTCTTTTGATACAATCCATGGTATATTTTCATTTAATACGTACGGATTATGCTGAATAAACAATATATCCGAAAACATATCATATAATCTTTCATTCAAACGTTTCAACTTACTCGTTAATAAAAACGTCTTATAATGTATCTCTACGATGTCCAGCCATTCAATAGGAAAGTATATAAATGATACCTTTTCATTTAAAAGGGGCTCTACTATATTTTCAAATGTTAACAACTTTAATTTTTCCATAAAATGATTACTTCCTTTCTTCATTTTTCTTGATCTCAAAAAACTAAAGTATCATCACATAATTTAATTATTTAAAAGAGAAGCAAATACCGCTTATCCGACTTATATATTAATGACATGACTCTGATAAAAGTTAAAAGAAATTTTCATACATATCACCCTTATAAATCATAAATGTATCACATTCAGATTATACAATATTAGTTACGTATTGTATTTGTGATTTACAATAATTTTACAAAAGATTATAAAAGAGGTATTGACCATACATAATATGTATGGTCAATACCTCTTTTCACTATCCTATTATTTTTTTCGCTTCTGTTTTCACTGGCAACTGTTAAACCTGCAGCTGGAACGAGTAGTAATTCAAGCATTTTCTCAACTCCCCATATACCCTTTATAAGGGTATATATCCCTTATTTTCGGAAGACTCCCATACATGTTCTATATCAAATACCAGTAAATGTCCTACAATTCCATATCGGTATTCCCTTATAGAAACACGAAAAGCACATAACGTAGAATATACAAGAACGAGCCTGTTAGCGTTGTGTACATAGTCATACGTGGAAGCTAACGTGGAACACTCTTCTCTATTTTTTCTGCGACCTTCATCGTAATTACTGACAAGCTAGTTGCCGTCCATACCACTACCGCTTCACCTACGATTGTCATTTGAATCCCTCTTTTCGAATAAGTTGTAACCCCTTAGAAGTCATAACCGGCTGATACTCATTGATGACATCTCCCCAATCAAACACTTCATCCTCATATAAATCATCCATTATATCGTTTGATAAACGGTAATAACCTTTATACTCACGATTATTGAAAACCTCATGTCTTTCCATGTGATCCACAATTGCATTTGTTTCTTTTTTCCACTAGAACCCTTATACTTAATTCTTAATTCTTTTGATGGATACAGGTAAGGTGTTTCATTCAAATGTGAATATTGCCAACGCATACGCGCGCTCTTCCCTCTTGATGACCTTGATTCCACTCGGTATTCCTCGTGGTCTTGATAAAGGTATATAATCTAGAAAGAAGGAGTTTGCCTATACAAGCGAAAAAATAACAGAAAAATCTAGTACTTTTTTATAAAGAGGTAGGAATATTTTGCGAAGTCATTTAGAAGTAATGGATCCAAGAGAATTTCAATACTTTGTAGCCGACTTCTTTTGCTCTCTTGGTTATAAAGTTCAGGTTACTTCTGGTTCTAATGATGGTGGAAAAGATATTATCCTTTACAAAGGGAATGAAATGAAATTCGTTGAGGTAAAGCGCTATACAAAAAGGAATGTTATGCTGCTTCAATTTACTCCAGTGGCCCTTTATATGGAATACGTGGCATATTAATGAAATCATACGTGGCAATATCTTCTACATTTGTCAGATAGGCATGTAAGCTTTCGACTAACATAAGATTAGGTATGCTTTCTTTTTCTTTTATCAAAATAATAGGCTTTTGAAATACATATGCATAACCAATTTCAAAAGCCGTACCACTATCTACACATCCATTCACAAAGTCATGAATTACCACTACTACATCCGCTCTTCTTAAATATTTTAAATCATTATGAAAAACTGCAGTTCTCCACTCCATAGATCCAAAAGTTAAATGTTCATGTTGATAAAACCTGGCTGAAAAAATATCTGCAACAAAAGGATTGTTACTAAGCGCATTTTCTAGTCTTTTTACCCTGTTAAGTTGTTCATCATTAAAAAATGGACTTGCTATAAAAACCCTAACAACCCTAGTATTCTTTTTATCCATACCACCTATACCTCGTTTCACTCTTATAAACTTTTAAATATTACATAGATAGTTTCGTTTATTGAAAAATACGAATATCCACCTCTTCAACAAAACGAAATATTCTGTCTATAAAAAAGTACAGTTTCTTATTCCCTTCATACCCAGGGTCGAGTAGTTAGCTTTTGCTAGCTTCTCTTTAATGTATGAAAAAAAGATAAGACTCTTTAAGATGATTCTTCTTGATTTCTCAATATAAAGAGTCTTGGATTTCCGCTAACAATCCTATACTATATGAACAAAGAGTAAGGTACGAGTTACTCTTTTACTTGAATGATTGAATATATCCACTAGCGATGGTGCTATATTCTTTGTCGACATGTACATATATAAAGCTAATATTTTATATGAATATTCGTAGTCAATATTCATATATTACAATAGCATCAGAAGTACCATTAAAACAATTAGAGCAACTACCACAGCTTCCACAACCGCCACAACTAAAACAACCAAAACAACCGAAGCAACCAAAACAACGAAATCCACCACAGCGACCTGCACAACCGCCACAACGACCACAACCGCCACAGCGACCACAACCACCACAGCGGCGAGCAGCATCTTCAATATAGTAATATGGATATTGGTTTTGCTGGTCCCAATACACAACATTTCCAGACTGGTAATCATTAAGGCTTAACGCTTGTAGTTCTTGTTGAAACTGATTCATTTTCATGACCTCCGTTTATTAACTTTAAACCTTTCGACGCTTTCCTATATTTCTGTTCGTTAAATCTAAGTAGAAGTAGCACACAATACTATAAACTAAGTTCAATACGTACACCAACAAAGTATGACTTATCACTAGATGATGCACCTTGTTCATATACCTATTTTTACTATGGGCTCATTTTTATAAAGTGAAACTTTAATCAGTGGGGTTTTGTTCATCCCCTACCTAACTTCTTTGCTTCCGCTGAATTTTGAGGTGGGGGGCTTACTGCCCGGCAAATAGCGGGATAAATAAAAATTAAAAAATATGAATTCTAGCGTCATATCTTCATACTTACTAAGTTCAATTAATTTCTCAACAATTATGATGCCATATCCTATATATTTCCGTCTGCTGCTTAGATTTTTCTATACTGTAAATGGCTTTCGCTATAACACCTCCAAGTGACCGGTTTCTATGACGGTTAAGAAATTCCAACAAAAAAAGCCCTAATTAGGGCTTTTCATTCTATTTCTCCAGCAAAGCTCTCTATGAAATTGTTAATTAAAAAAAGACACACTTAGATTGATGCGTCTTTTTTTGATGCCTCTTTTGTGAAATCATATAAAGCAATTGCGCCTAAAAGAACAAGTATCCCTTGAGGAACATCTAGCAAAATAGTTTTCCAAATTTCTGGAATTACCCATTTAATATCTGCTGCTGTTTCAAGATATGTTTGGAAATAGCTGATTGTAAAATTAATTATCCCTAAAAATACAAACAACGATAAACCAAATCGAATTAATTTCTTATTTGTAAACATATAACACCTCTCAAAATTCATTGGATATTCCTGCTTTTGCTTCTTTATATTCATATATCCATATATC
>NZ_WEII01000177.1:0-5327 GCF_009183805.1 Bacillus sp. B2-WWTP-C-10-Post-4
CTATAATATCAATGCTAAAAGATAACTTCCCCTTTATTGTTTTCATTTTTAACTATTCCCTTCCAGATGCCACCTTTAATTTATAATTCTCAATATAATAATAACATACGTTTCGACTTTTAACTTTTTTACATTTAATTACTTTTTTGTTCTGGTGCAAAAAATACCGTTATTATGTGCAACCGGATAGCAAAATAGCAATAACCCCTGAAATTAAAATTAAACCTGAACAGATTGAAGAATCCACTACAAAAAATCTAACGAAGCAAAAGTAAACAACATATAGATTTGAATTATATTTCTCAACAACCAAAATTACTTAATGTGGCAAAATAATACTCGGGTTGGCACCCAATACCATATTACGCTGGTGCCAGTCGCAGTAAGGCACCTTTGGGTGTCCTTTCTTTTGTTTGAAACACATTCTGGCAAAATACCTGTATCTTTGTTGATTTACGACTCACATAAACCAACAAACTTCGTATATATAATTTGTTACCTTAAATAGGTTGACGATACGAACAGTTATAGGAGGATTTTGTGAATGGTAAAAACAGCATGTGTAAGTATGATTACTGGCATTCTTTTAATATGTTCAACAGGATGTGCCACTCAAACTAATTCCATTACAACTAAAACTCAATCAGTAGATGATGGCACATATACAACAAAAGAGATCACAGACGCATTTCCTGTAGGAACACCCATAACTACTTACATTCAAAAAGAAGAAAAACTGAACGTAAAACATCTCACCAATATTTCACTTACAGATGGCGGCGTCGGTAGAGTTCTGGAAGCAACAGATGGTTTTGTTGTTGTATGTGGGAATGAAAAAGGAGTTTTTGATGTGTTAACATTTAAAACTCTGGAAGATGTAAAGAAATATGAACAGAGTTTAGCGCGATAATTAATATCCTCCTTATGCCTTTTACACAGACATTGTCCTCTTGCTCTTGCTATGGTCTTTTCTAAGTACAGTATAATTGCGTCATGAATACACACACGTTATAATAGTCATCTAATTACATATTAAGAGGTGCAGAAAATGAATAAAACAGAATTAACAAAAGTAGTAGCAGAAAAAGCTGAACTTACACAAAAAGATGCTGCAGCAGCAACACAAGCATTATTAGATACAATAACAAATGCGTTAGCAAATGGAGAGAAAGTACAGATTCTTGGTTTTGGTACATTTGAAGTACGTGAAAGATCTGCACGTACAGGACGTAACCCACAAACAGGTGAAGAAATGCAAATCGCAGCTTCAAAAGCACCTGCTTTTAAAGCTGGAAAAGAATTAAAAGAGGCAGTGAAATAATTATATACATTGAAAGAGTCCTGATATTCATATCAGGACTCTTTCAATACCTTTTTGTTCATAAAACAAAAAAGTATCATCCAATATATATTAGATGATACCCCCTTATTTATAAACGTAGTATTTATTTATATACAGCTAGTTTTTGTAAAAAGATGAAAAAATAATAAAAAGCTTATCATTAAGTGCTAAAAGATAAGCTTTTTTGTCTATACTTATTAAATTTTATTTGATTTCTTCCATGCTAATACTGTAATAAGATATTGAATACCAAATAGGACAGCGAAAAGTATAATAAATCTTGCTATTACTGATAACCATCCAACGAAATCTTCAGGTAAGTTATATTTGTATGTGGTAGCACCTATTGCGACAAAACAAAAAATAAAGGTATTACTCATTTTTTCTTTTAATTTTTCTTTTAATTGTTCTTTATTATTAATATCCGTTTCATAGACACCAGTTAGAATAGATTTAATAACAACGAATATCATATAACAAATTATAATGGCTAATGAAGCAGCCCATTCTAAAAATGGACGGTGTAGATATGCTCCTCTTATTATAAGATCAACAAAAGCTATAAATAGGACAATAATTCCAGATTGAGCCCAAATTTTCATTTCAATTTGTTGAATTCTTTCATCTGGATGTGTACTGAGTGAAAACCATTTTTTTAGTTTTTCCACTTTAAAATTCCTCCCAAAATAATTTATCTAAACTTTTATCTAATGTTTTAGCTATATGAATGCAAAGGTTTAAAGAAGGGTTATAATTATTACTTTCAATAATACTAATGTTATGTCGTTTGACACTCCCACGGCTAAAGCCGCAAGTCCTACACCTTACGGTGTAACGGATGGGATTCTTGAATGACTAAGCATTCGCAGTCCATTTCTGTTTTGAACAGCCTTCAAGATGAGGGTGTGCCATCACCCCTCCTAAGACAGACCATATAGGTTCTTAGGCTGATTGACTATTACCGCCAATCACAGTTGCGTAGCGGATATTCATCGCCCCAACGATATCACGATGTTTCTCAAACCCACATTGACACTTGTATTTTCTGTCTTGCGCCTTGTTCTTTTCAGAACATTTCGGACATGTTTGACTTGTATAAGAAGGATTCACATATTCGACCTTTATGCCAACTAATGTCGCTTTGTACTCGATGAATTGTGCTAAACGATGGAATGACCAAGTGTGTAGATTCTTTTCGTTTTTACGGCTTGTTCGTGCCGTCTGTCTAATGTTCGTTAGTTGCTCTAATCGAATGACAGAAATATTATTATCCGTTGCAAAATCAACGATTCCACGACTTACTTTGTGGTCTTGGTCTTGCATCCATCTTTGTTCTTTATCATCAAGTTGACGAAGGGCATTCAGTTTCTTAGCTTCTCCTAATTTCTTGCGAACACTGCGAAACTTACGTTTCATAAATTTATTTTGCCTACCGTTCCCGAAGAAACGAACTTTATCATCATCTGTGATAGCTACCGCAGGAACTTTGAGACCTAAGTCTACTCCTAAAATCTTTGTTCCCGTTTTTTCGTTTGTAGGAATCGTGACAGATATTTGAGCAATCCATTTAGCAGATTTCTTCGTGATACGAAGTGTACCTAACTTGTGCTTCAACAATTCGAAATTGCGATTATATTTGTCGATTAATAAAGCGCGAACCTTTAAACGAGTTGACTTTCCGTTTACCATAAACGGAATTGAAATGTGTGTGAAGTCAAATGAATAGTTTTGGTTATTCCATACACAAACAGGTCTTTTTAGAATCGGAACGATTTTGTATTTACTCTTTTTCACCTTTGTAGAAAACACACTTTTCGCATCTTTAATTGCTTGATTTTTCACCGCACTTGGGATATTGGCCTCAATATCCTTTGTACTTTTCTTCGTACTTTTCTTTGCTTCAACCATTTCAGATACAAGAGCATTAATGACTTTTATATACTCGTGGCTACTTTGTTCCAATAGCATGATTTGTTCTTTTGTTGGAAGCAATTTAACTTTAACCGTGATGGTTTGTGGCACAAGTTTCACCCCCTCTTTTTTTGATTTTCAACATAATGTTTTATTGTCTCACTTGATACACTTCCAGCAGTAGAAACAAAATAAGAACGCGTCCATAGGCTCGGCAAGTGTTGAAAATGTGAAAATTCTTCTCTCAAACGTTTTGATGTCACTCCTTTAATTTTTGCCATTGTATCAGCAGGACTAAGTGTTGGTGGTGTATTTAAGAACAAGTGAACGTGGTCTTTGTCGCATTCCATTGCAACAATAGAAATATCCAATTCTCCGCATATTTCTTGAACCAACTCCTTGAAACGTTCTTCTACTTTTGTGTTAAGAAAAATCTTTCTTCTGTATCGCGGGCAAAACACAAAATGATAGTTAATTAATGACACGGTTGTTTTGGTTCTTCTATAATCATTCATCATGTTTGCATCGTATCAGTTAGATTACAAAACTGCAACACGAAAGATAAAAAAATAAAAGATACCAACATTTTGGATACTTAGAGTGCCACAAGCCTTGCGGTTTTTAGTGCACTCCTTATCCAACCTCACTTTCATCCCATGCCTAAAGGCGAGGGGCTTTCTCGTTCGGGAAGGGCTGTAAGGTCAATCTTTGTTTTGTTTTTCTAACAGTTGAATAACTTTATCTAACTTTTGCTCAACTGAATCTTGCTTTTTGTGATTACTAGAATATTGAATTTTACGTATAATTCCCCCAAGCAATGCACCGATGATCATTAATATAATAGCAACTCCAATGTAATAAATAGAGTTTTCTAAAGGCATTATACAGAACCTCCTTTTCCCTATTTTACCATTTGAAAGGAGTGATTTGTTATTTGACTTTGGTTGTATACTCTATACATGTCAGGTTCGTATAACATCTCATTATCGTTACCAAGAACAAAGAGGCCCCCTACCCTCGAAAGAAACCTCCTTTTTCTTTTAGCTATTTATGTATCCGAGTTTTCGTGCGATTTATATTAAATATGCATAATTACATAATTATTCCTTATATAAAGATATTGAAATTTACATTTTTAACCTGTAAAATACAGGATGTTAAATAAATACCTAAGGGGTTGTTAATATGAAGAAATTTATGAGCATTTTAGCTATGTGTTTTGCACTTACACTAGCATTTTTACCATCTGTTTCAAAGGCGGATTCTTCTCCACTACGAAGTGTTAGCATTAGTGCTGTAGGCGATAATAACAAAATGTATAGTGCAAGTTCTTACTTATCTATTCCTGTTCTTAAGGGCGATTACCTTTATGTAAAAGTTAGTGAAGTAGGCACACCGGATTCATATTCTGAGGCTTTAACTGTTAATGGTGTTAGATATGCGGGAAGTTCTTTAGACGAAGTCAGTTCTTATACTGGTCCATTCGGATCTGAAAAAACATTTAGATTACGTATCAAGGATTCTTACATCTTCTCAAACACATCAAATTCAACAAACACTATAGCTTTTGAAGCTAGAGTTCCTTTCTCAATGCAAGTATTATCTAAAAGTATATCTGTTCATGTAGAATAATTTATAACATTATTATTAATAAAAAATACATCCCTATAGGGATGTATTTTTTATTTAATAGAAACATAAATTGAACTTACCGTTATAGAAAAAGGAGCACCATAAAAATAGTGAACTTAATATTGTTCAAAGTTACTTGTACTTATCTCCCAATTAATTGTGCAATCTAACCTTTTCATCTACTAAGTTCTTTTACTAAGGAATGGAATCTAAAAAAGAAATAGAAATGAGCCTTTTTTATTATTTTGTTCATCTTTTTTTCGTTTTAGGAGAGATTTTGTTTTTTATCTTGCTAACAATGTGGAGATATCCTAGGTGTGAACTACCCGCCACTTAACGTCCTAACGGACTGTTTGAAGTGGGGGCTTCTCGGTTAGTCGTTACTTTTGGTAGCTAACGAATTCGTCCTAAGACAGCCGAGCTAACTCCCTTGTTCCAAGGG
>NZ_WEII01000178.1:0-5288 GCF_009183805.1 Bacillus sp. B2-WWTP-C-10-Post-4
GCCAAATATCATATCAATACCGGTAAATAAATTACAAGAAAAACATGATATAAAAGATATTTATCAACTATCACCGTATTCATTTAAAGAGTCTGGAGAAATAACATTAACATTAAAAGAAAACAATGTAAAAAACAATACAATTTCCATTCAAATAAAATAAATAAAAACTGTTCCTCCATTTTGCTGAAGGAACAGTTTTTATTTATTCTACAGTATTATTTATTTAATGTAGCCATTATTTCATTGGCTATATTCTTTCCATTTCCAATACACGCACCAATTCCAACACCATAATATGAGGCACCAGCTAAATATACATTTGGATAAAGATTCGTCATTTTTTCTTGCAATGCTTGAACCGCTTGATTATGTTCTAAATGATATTTCGGCATTAAATCTTTCCAATTTGTAACTTCGACTACTTCTGGTTCACCTTTAATTCCGAGACTCTTTTCAATATCATATAAAGCTACTCGTACTAATTCTTCTTCACTATAATTTTTGATTGTTTCATATACCGGATTGGTGCTCTTATAAAACATTCTTACTAATAATTTTTGTTTACCCGATGTATGTTTCCACTTTCGACTTGTCCATGTACAAGCATCACAATGTAAATCACTGTTTTCCGTTACAATAAACCCTGTGCCGTCAGCTGGTAGTTGTTCATCTAGTATGTCAAATCCTAAGTAAATACTTATAAGAGATGAGTTTTTAAATGTATTAAACTGCTCATTTAACTCATTAGGCTGTAATAAAGTTTGTGCTATATCATGCGGAGCTGCTAAAACAACATAATCAGCTTGTATTGTTTCATGATTTACAAAAGAAATCTCATATCGATCTTCTTGTTTACTTACAGCCGTCGTTATAGCACCTTTTTTTACGACAGTTTCAGTGAGCACTTCTTCTAAGCGATTAATTATCGTAGATAGTCCACCTTTAAATGATACGAATTTTTTATTTCCTGCTGATTGAAATTGTTTTTTATTCTCTTCAAAACCTTTAATAATACTTCCATACTTATTTTTATAATCCAGTAAATACGGTAATGTAGATGCCATTGTAAGCTCATTCAATTTACCAGAATATACGCCTGAAAGTACAGGAGCAATTTGTCTTTCCACTAACTCTTTCCCTAAGAAACTTTCTAAAAATAGAGCAAGTGATGTATCTTTCGTAAACTCTTTATTTTTCGTTATGAAATCTTTTAAAGCTACGATTTTCCCTTTCGTTGAGACTAGCGTACTGCTAAACAAAGACTGGGCGCTCATCGGTATCCCAAATATAGTATCAGAAGGAATCGGATGTAACATGTTTTCAGAATATATGTAAGAAATACCTGTTTCATTATATACCATTTCATCTTCTAAATTTAAATCTTTTACAAGTGGCATAACATATTCATTACGAGCAACGATTGAATCCGCTCCTGACTCCATAATGAAATCCTTTTCTTCCACACTATGGATTTTACCACCTAAATACTCTTCTTTCTCAATAAGAATTAAATTTAAATCGATATTATAATCCTTTTTTAATTTTTCTAAATAAAACATAGTAGAAAGTCCCGTTATACCTCCACCGATAACAACAACTGTTTTCATATGTGCTGCGCTCCTAACCGATACAATTAATAATTCCTTTTTATTATAACCAAAAGTCCTTATATTCGACTAGCAAGTTGCGCATTCTGTAAGAAATTAGACAATATATTTTAATATATTTTCAAATTACCTAATAAAAAAGAACTATAACATTTACAAACCCCGTCATAGTTCTCTTTATTTTAAAAACATAAAGTAATTGATTAATTTGTCTAGTTCTTGACTCAATGCCAATACTTTTTCATGTTGAATTCCATAATCCGATACTAAATATAAAAGTTCTTCTTTTTTTATTTCAATTACTTTTTCCAATTTCGCTAGTTCCATGTCGTTTTACATCTCTCCAAAAATAAAATATATGTATTTCAGTATAGCCTACTTACATAATTAGTAAAAGTAAAATACACATGTAAAATCTTACATATTTGAAAAAATAATATACTACTAACAAAAAAAGAAACTAGATTAAACATCCTTTTACAGATCATTAACGTTCATTAAGAATGAATAACATAACGGAATTTTTCTAATGTGATATCTTTATAATTTGGAGCTCTCTGTATATGATTAAAATAACTATATGAGAATTTAAATACATGACCAAAATCCCAATCGAATTCACTATAGTCTTTTATCCAAAATATATTTTCAGTTGGTAAAATATTTGCACGTTTAGATTGAATTAAAGGTAATCGATCTATAGGTGAGTGTAAAGTTATTTCCGTATTCAGCTTGAGCTTTTGGCTAGCTCTTAGTACGTATACTAGTTTTAACAGCGGACGTATCCCTCGTTGAAATATATCTATATGTCCTAAATCGTACATTATATTAATTGCGTGGGAGTATGTAAGCAAATGCCCAATTAAATCATGATGTGATTCCGCTCGATAAATACTATTAAATTTCGATAACTCATTTAAAATGAACTGAGATACTTGTGTTGGATTACTCAATTCACTTTGTATCTCCTCTTCAAAACTTAATTGTTTTACTTCTTTCGTCGTATAACCAATCCACGATCTACCTGGAATTGTTTTTCGAAATGATAAAATAAGAGTAGTAATCCCTTCAATTGCTTGATTATCACCCCATTTTTGTAGCTCTTTCATAGCTAATAAACTTAATGACGCATAAATGACGTTATGCCCCACCCAATGAAGCTCATCAATCGTTTGTTCTAAAGATTTTATAATCATATTTTCCGCAATTTTAAAATCTATTTCTTTTTTATCATCAATCATCTCACCAATTTTTTTCTTGTTCAGCATCATCCTTGTTTGCGAATACATATTACGAGCTGTTTCTTCATCAATATTATTATCTTTCATAAAAAAATAACTAGCAATTGCAGCTGCTCCAAAATGCGCATGCCAAATATCATTTGTTTCTTTTTTACATTGAGAAATAATTGAAAGGCCGCCTTTTAAAATACTTTTGTTTTCCATTTTCTTTCTCCTCTAGTTAAAATCACTATATTTTCATCCTAAAGATGGTGTCAGTACAAATAAAATGTGATTCGATTCATCACTTTTATTCAAAAATCGATGCTTCACATTTGGTGGAATACGTACAACATCACCTTCTTCTAAAAAATATTCTTTTCCCTCCAATTCTACGTACACTTCCCCTTTCATAATAACAGCAATCTCTTCCTTATCTTCATGGGAATAATGACTTTCTGTTGTGTTTGCTTGTTTATTTAAATCCATCATTAACATTTCAATACGTGCTTTCATAAAATCAGGTGTTAATACATCATATACAATGTGATCATTGTTTTCCCGATATACTTTTTTTCGATCTTTTTTCTTAGAAATGAGCGAATCTGTATCGATATCATTAATAAAAAGTGTAAACAGCGGTACATTTAATGCTTTTGCAATTAACTCCAAAACATTTAAAGAAGGATTAGCATGTCCTCTTTCAATTTGGCTAATTAGTGATGTACTAATCCCTGCATAATCAGCGAATTCACGAATTGTCATATTATTTTTCTTACGATAACTTAATACTGTTTGTCCAAGCCTATCATGTATCATAGTAAAACTTCCTTTCGTCCATCATAATGCATATTTCATTGTCTTTGTGCTGACATACTAAACAAAGGCAAATAATCCTTTCCTATTATCTCCGGGACTTATATACTTACTTTTGTACATTATATCGCATTAAGTTTATTATAATAAACATTCTATCGGAGGAACAAACTTTGAAATCACCTATTCTTTCATATTTCATCTTATTTTTTGGTGTATTCGCCTTATCAACTTCAGCAATTTTTGTAAAATTGGCAGATGCTCCTGCGACAATCATTGCTTTTTACCGATTATTCTTTGCCACACTGATCCTGTTACCGTTATTACTATTTAATAAAAATAGTCGAAATGAGCTAAAAACTTTAACGAAAAAACAATGGACATTCGGATTCACATCTGGGCTATTTTTAGCTGCACATTATGTACTATGGTTTGAATCATTACAATATACTTCTGTAGCAAGCTCTACAGTTATCGTAACGTTACAACCTTTGTTCTCAATGATTGGTGGTTATTTTTTATTTAAGGAGAGATTTACGAAAGGAGCGGTTATTGGTTGCCTCATCGCTATTTCAGGTAGTATCATCATTGGCTGGCAAGATTTCAAAATTAGTGGAGAAGCTTTATATGGAGATATTTTAGCATTTATCGCTGCCGGTATCATTACTGCTTATTTTTTCATTAGCCAACACGTTCGTAAAGATTTGTCACTTATACCCTATTCGGTAATTAGTTATGGAAGTAGTGCTGGCTTTCTTAGCATATTTGCTTTCATGCAACAAGAATCTTTCATCCATTACTCTACACAAACTTGGTTGTGCTTTATTGGATTAGCTTTCATTGCTACAATTTTAGGACAAACCATTTTTAATTGGTTATTAAAATGGATGAGTGCTACTGTAATTTCAATGAGTATTTTAGGTGAAACAATTGGCACTTGTATGCTAGCGTACTTTATATTACATGAGACTATTTCTTTACAACAAGGACTAGGAATTACTGTTATTTTTATTGGTTTAGTATTATTTTTATTACAGCCAAATTCTAATGAAAAAGCATGACAGTATACTGTCATGCTTTTAACTATTCATTATGTACAATTAAACCATTCGGTCTAAAACGACTCATCATAATTTCATTAATAAACTTTCCGTGAGCTTTCAAATTCCCTATCTTTACTCCCTCTTCTACAAATCCAAATTTTTCATATAAAGCTTTTGCTTTTGGATTCGTTTCTAACACACCTAGTTCTACTCTCTCTAACATTAACCAATTATCAGCCAGATCAAGCATCTTCATAAGAAGTGCTTTCCCAATTCCTTTATTATGATATTCACTGTCTACCCCAATGAATAAATCGCCTGAATGAGATCTTCGGCCCGGACTTTGTGTTAAACCTACAAATCCAACAACTTCTCCATCATATTCTGCAACAAATTCAAATTGATTTGGTGCTAAATTTCGAATTCTATTTTCCATAGCTTCTACACGCATGCTAGGTAAGAAAACCATATACGGTAAAACGTCATCCTGTATACATATACGATGAATTGCTCTAGCATCTTGTATTTCTACTGCTCTAACGTTGATCCCCATCTTTCTCTCCTCCGTATAAATAACAATATATTTGTTTGTGTGTATT
>NZ_WEII01000179.1:0-5248 GCF_009183805.1 Bacillus sp. B2-WWTP-C-10-Post-4
TACATATACTGCAATAGAATGAGGTGGATACAATAGATACTTTAGTCACAGAATATGAAGTAGTCGCTAATATGTTAAATGATTGGTATATTGAAATCCGTGCGAGACGAATTGATAATGCTCACCAGCTAAAAGAAGAAATTGATAATAGAATGAAAGATGTCTCGAATCAGAGCTTACACTTATATTATTCACTATTAGATTTTCGTTATAAATATATAGTAGACAATTTAAATGTTTCAAAGGATTGCTTCGACAAAGTAGAATCTTTTCAAATTCCACATGATAATATATTAACCTACTACTATCACTTCTTTAAAGCAATTCATGCAAGTACTGTAGGCAGCTATTCAATAGCAAGAGATAATTATGATAAAGCAGAAGAACTTCTAAATGAGGTATCTGATGAAATTGAGCAGGCTGAATTTTACTATAAAATTGGTGCTTTTCATTACGATATTTACGAATCACTCCAATCAATTAAGTATGTTAACAAAGCAAAAGAAATATTCTCTAAACATGAAGGCTATGAACGAAATATAGGGTTCTGTGAAAACCTTTTTGGCATGGCATGTACCAATTTAAGAGAATGGGCATTAGCCGAAGAACACCTTGTAAAAGCAATGGATTTGTTCCAAAAAATTGGAGAAGAAAAATTTACTGTAATGGTTCGTCATAATTTAGGATTATTATATGCAGGGCAAAATATGTCTGAATTAGCTATTCGCTACCTCTCTGAAGTATCCGAAAAGAAACCTAACCACTATAAAGCCATTTTCATCGAAGGCAGAGAACACTCTAAACTAGGAAACCAAGAAACTGCTAATACTTTATTTGAAAGAGGATTACAACTCTGTACAGAACTAAACAATGAAGAATATCAGCATCGGTTTAAAATTTTAAGAGACATTAATAATAATGTCTCTGCTGAAAAATTAGAAGGTACAGTTCTTGCAGGAATTGAATACTTTGAACGAGAAGATTTATATGAGTATATCTATGAATGCTGTAATGTTCTAGCAGAAAAGATTTTTGAACAAGGGCAGCATGCCAAAGCAGGTACATACTTCTATAAAGCAATGCAAGCTAAGAAAAAAGCCGATGCGAAAGGAGCTTTAAAATGAAAAAGCTAATTAAAGTGATGAGTATTGCTACTGCTCTAATATTTACATTGGGAATTACATCTCAAACAGATAGTCACGTAGTAAAAGTCGTTCAAAGTATGATGGCAGACGGAGACCATGGTGGTTGATGTCCTTTGACCCGGAATATATTCCTGGGTCTTTTTTATTGATACAAGATATAAGTCGTTAGTTTAAACTATATTGTTGGGAAGGAAGGCTTATAAAAAGGAGGGGGAAAATGATTAAATACCCAGGAATTTCACCTTGTATTAGATCCGTTGTAATATTTTTCAAAAAGCATCTGTTAATAAAAATTCTAATCTGTCTAAATAAATTAAAAATTCCGGTTTATTATAATCCCTAATAAAATCCCCTCAAATTAGAAGTGTAACATCCATGTTTACTCACAGTCTTTTACACATTCTACTTTAAGGGGAGAGTATCCTATATTCTTATATATTCTCATAATAATTTGATAAACTAAAGAAAATTTCTATGAAGCTATGAGTTAAGAAATTCTTTGTTTACAATTAGAAAACTAATTAACTATGTCATAAATACAATAAATATTACATTATTATAAAACGATATATTTATTATTAACTTTAACCTATAATGTATCGATATTAGTAAGCTTTATTATAATTTAATATGCAGATCGTTTTGGGTTTGCTAGTCCCCATTCTTTAATTTGTGCCACCACTCTCCCTCTCATCTATTCAATCAGTAATTTTATAAAGCTCCCGTTTAAAAATATTCCAGTTTGTACGAATATGAAACAAATTAATAGATTGACAACAACTAATCTTTAAGTTTCACATACATGTATTGTCGTGAACTACCCGCCACTTAACGTCCTAACGGACTGTTTGAAGTGGGGGCTTCTCGGTTAGTCGTTACTTTTGGTAGCTAACGAATTCGTCCTAAGACAGCCGAGCTAACTCCCTTGTTCCAAGGGTTATTTTATTGCTATCTATGCTAACGCCAATAGGTGTATTGCTTCATTTTTGATATTGATAGCTGCGTTATAATCTCTATCGAGATTTACACCGCATATACAAGAATAGACTCGCTCAGACAATGACATATTTTTCACATTTCCACAACTGCTACATGTTTTTGTGGAAGGAAACCATTTGTCTATTTTCACAAGTTGTTTGCCTTGTTCATGTAGTTTATAAGCTAAAAAAGAAGTGAACATACCCCAACCATTGTCAGCGACACTTTTTCCAAAATGAAGTGCTTGCGACATTCCTTTCATATTTAGATCTTCAATAGCTACAACATCAAAATGAGTAGCTAACTCTTTAGACTTATGATGAAGGAAGTTCTTACGTTGGTTTGCTACTTTTTCATGCAGCTTAGCTACACGGATACGTTGTTTATTCCAACGCCCTGAACCTTTTGTACGTCTTGATAATACTCGTTGAGCATTTGCTAACTGGTCTAACATTTCACGATAGAACTTAGGATAATTGGCTCTCTCATCCTCAGAACTGACGTATAATTGATCCATCGCAAAGTCTAATCCAACAATTGTTTCTACTTCTTTTTGTACGATCTCTTTTTCGTATTCAGTCAAAATGGACACATAGTATTTACCAGTAGGTGTCATAGAAATCGTACATGACTTGATTATATGGCCTTGTGGTATTTCTCTATGCTGTTTGATACGTACCATTTTCAGTTTTGGCAATTTGATATGACCGTTAAGCAACATAATATTTCCGTTCACTACATTCGTTGTATAAGACTTTCTGTCTTTTTTGCTTTTGAATGTTGGGAAGTCATTTTGACCACTAAAGAAATTTTTATAGGCAGTTTGCAAATTTAGTTGAGCATTTGCCAAAGCTAATGAATCAACTTCTTTTAACCACTCAAATTCTGCTTTGTATTTCGCAGGAGTGGGAAGCTTTTGTTTCTTTAGTTGATTCTTATCATCTTTATGTTTTTCATACGCTTCTTTCCGTTCAGCTAACATTCTGTTATACACGAAACGTACACAACCGAAAGTTTTACGCATAAGATGTGCTTGGTCTTCTGTTGGATACAAACGGAATTTATATGCTTTATTCTGCTTTGTCATATCATTTCACCTCACTTTTCACTTTGATTTTCAATATATGTTTTTACTACGTCTATTGGCGAACCACCGGTAGTTAGCAAGCAAAAACTTCTTGACCAAAACATCTCTTTCCAAAGTTTCTTTTTCACTTGTGGAAAGTCTCTTTTAATAAGTCGAGAACTTGCACTTTTATAAGCATTGATGAATTTTGTCATTTCTGTATTAGGGTGTGCCTTGAACAAAATATGAACGTGGTCTACATCATGATTCCATTCAACTAACGTGATGTTATAGTTTTCAGATAGTCGAACAAACATATCTTTTGCATAGTCTGACATATCATTATCAAACACATTTCTTCTGTATTTCACGACCAACACAAGGTGATAATATAACAAGAATACTGAATAGTTATTACTATCTAATTTCATTTATATACCAGCCCTTATAATTTATAAGACTGATTATATCAGAGGCAAAATAAAAAGGAAAACCTTTTGGCTACGCCAAACCGAAATTCATCTCCCACCTACCGTTGGGCTACGCCCTTCACACGCTTGAGGAAGGAGAATTCTTTCCGGAAATTCGTTAAAAATTTCTTAAATTATTAAATCAGCAAAAACAACATACTTAGAGCATTGAATAGAATGTCCTTAAATGTCGAACATAAAAAAAGAGCGGTGTGTATTTTCCGCCCACAAATTAGAGAACATAATCGTTTTAATATGTGTTATTTTTTAATAATATCTATATCATTTACTTTTTTAAACTCAATAACTGCGGTTTCTATGTTGGCACTGTACTGATTAAGGTACTCATGTGCCTTATTTAGAGCTTCAGGGTCGTTTGTTTCTTTAAACAAACTAATAGCTTTTGCTGCTAATACAAGGTAACGCGTAGCTATTTCCAAATCTGTATGGGCGGAATTGTATTCATCAGGTATTTTCATCTTTTTGATTTCTCTTTGTGATTCTTCTAGATTTTTTACAGTGTCCTGAATATTAAGTATATCTGTTAATATAGTATTTGCTTCTTCTTTCGAATACACTACATTACCCTTTTCATAGTAGTTAAAGGAGTTTTCAATAGCTTTTTGAAATTGTATAGCATCATGTTGGAAGCCTTCAACATTAGATACAATTTGTTCTTCATACGATTCTTTTGATATAGGTACACAACCTTTAGTTAGCCAAATTAATACAAAAATACAAATTACACTTCCAAACATTTGTGAGATAGTAGCGTCTCCGTTACGAATCCCTGATATTATAACCCATACAAAAACAAGTATTAGCAGAATACCAACAATTAGTCCTAAATTCAATTTGAATTACCACCCTTTTGAAATGATTTTTTTAAAATTATATATCTATATATAATCTTATTATAATTAAAAAAATAGATAGTTCAATGTTCTTACTAAACATAGTTTGTAACGACTCTCAATTCAACGCAAGGGGAGTATTATACGGAGAATATTTTAGAAACGGCATCAAACCGCTGAGAAATTAGAAGCTACCGTTCTTGCAGGAATTGAATACTTTGAACAAGGCCAGCATGCCAAAGCAGGTACATACTTCTATAAAGCAATGCAAGCTAAGAAAAAAGCCGATGCGAAAGGAGCTTTAAAATGAAAAAGCTAATTAAATTGATGAGTATTGCTACTGCTTTAATGTTTACATTGGGAATTACCTCTCAAACAGATAGTCACGTAGTAAAAGTCGTTCAAAGTATGATGGCAGACGGAGACCATGGTGGTTGATGTCTTTTGACCCAGAATTTAGTCCCGGGTCTTTTTTTATTGAAACAAGATATAAATCGTCAGTTTTAACTATATAGTTGAGAAGGAATGCTTAATAAAGAAAGAGGATCATGATGAAATATCAAACAATATTTCCCTCATTAAAAAAATCGCTTTTTATCTTTATCTTTTCTTTCAGTATGTTAATTTTCATACTCCCTGCCTCTACCTTGGCGAAATCCAATAACAAAACAAATCCTGTTACAAATTACTATGTATCTCCAACAGGAAATGACCTCAATCCCGGCACATTAGATC
>NZ_WEII01000017.1:0-70576 GCF_009183805.1 Bacillus sp. B2-WWTP-C-10-Post-4
GCTATATTCGTAAATATTTATTTCAGAAAACAACCTTATTTCATTTACCATCTAACTTTTTGGCAAAACGCCTTAATCGCAATCTTATTTTTTATTTTATATAAACTACTATACAAAAAATCAAATTTTTAACAGCCCTTCAAAAGGCTGTTTTTTCTTCTGTCTAATTTTACAAATTGAAAAATTTCATAAAGAAAATAAGAAAAATGCAAAATAATTAAAGTTAATTGTTGACGTGATGCTTTTATTATCGGTATCATAAATCTTCGTGAGCAATTATTTTTCGTTATACGATTTTTTTATTATTACTGAATTTTTGAGAGGAGAAATTAGATGTCAGTTAAGAAGAAAACGCAAGTACGCACCGGCAAAATGGTACGTGAACTAATGTTAGCAGACGAAGATGTAAATGCTTCGCTAATTATGGTATATAGTGAAAACGGTGTAAACGCAGAAATTAAAATCGAGGGCTTAACGCCGAAATGTAACGAAGAATTATTTTTGAGCGGAAACGTGGATTGGAACAAGAGTGTTATTTATAAAATTGTTGATTTCACTGGAAACGCTGAAGTTGGTAAAGTTACATTAACAGCGATGAACAAAAACAATGTTTCTCTAGAAATTGAACGCGTTATGTGGAGTAAAGAAAATAAAGAAGCTGCCGAGCAAGAAGAAACACAGGTAGAAGCAGCACCGAAAAAAGAAGTAGTTGTAGAAGCTCCAAAAGCAATTACGCCTGCTCCTAAGCCTGTTACGCGTGTGGAAACACCTGCTATGGCACCTAAGCCTACTCCGGTACCGACACCGAAGCCAGTAAGCGTAGAAGCAGCTGTAGAACTAGTTACTCCAGCGCCTGTGAAAAAAGCAGTCCCTACTCCAGTTACAAAGCAAGAGACAGCACCGGTTGCTCCTGCAAAACCGAAGCAGCCTGCTTTGACTGAAACAAATTCAAAACTACAAGAAAATTATGTTAAACTCGTGAAAAAGACAATTGAAGTTTGTCAAGATTACGAGCTTGGCATCGACATAGATGATTCTATTGAAAGCTTAAAAGAAGAACTACAAAGCCAAGGTATTAGCGTTACATTTGACAAAGAAATTATGGACGTTGTAAGTCGCCTTCGTTCTTTACAAGATAAAGGAATCAAAGTAGAAAAAGTACTTAATTTACTATAAAAAAATAAGAGGTGGCTATCGCCATCTCTTATTTTTTATAATTCCACTCATTACTTTCATACTTTTCTTTCGCTAACGTTTGAACTTCATGTAACTGTTCTTCTGTTAATTCATATGGAACAAGTTCTACATCTAATCCTTTTTCAAAGCCAACTTCAAACGCTTTAATTAACTGCTCTATCGTAAATGTACGGTCTGTTAATTCATTAATTGCTACTGCTTTAGAAGAGAACATACTCTTCATACGTTCCTTCACACGTTCATTTGGGAATAAAAATAGATCATATAGTTCATCTAAATCAATTTCTAATGGAATCGATCCATGCTGTAAAATAACACCTTTTTGACGTGTTTGAGCACTACCAGCAATTTTTCGTCCTTCCACTACAATTTCATACCAAGATGGTGCATCAAAACATACGCCTGAACGTGGATTTTTTAAATTTTCACGATCTGCTTCTGTTTTTGGAACTGCATAATAGGCTTCTAACCCTAATGCCTTAAAACCATCTAATAAACCTTGCGAAATAACACGATACGCTTCTGTAACTGTTTTCGGCATGTTCGGATGATCTTCAGACACAATAACACTATACGTTAACTCTTTGTCATGTAGTACACCCCTGCCGCCTGTTTGACGACGAACGAATCCATATTTCTTTTCGTTAACTACATCCATATTAATATCTTTTTCAACACGTTGAAAATATCCAACTGTTAATGTTGGTACTTCCCATTCATAAAAACGAATTGTTGGTGGCATTTTCTTGTCACTTTGCCAATTTAATAAACATTCATCTAACGCCATATTAAATGCCGGTGAACATTGACCAGAGTTAATATAACACCATTTTTCTTTTCCCATCCTGCACCTCATATAACCAATTATTTTTCACATTCTCTAGTCTACCAAATTCGACAAAATTTGTGAAAGAATACGAAATTTCTTCTTATATGCAAATGAATCTGTTGCATAAATACATATGGGCATTATAATATTGAAAGTAGGATAAGAAAAAAGGGAGCGATAGAATCGTGTCAACAACTTGGATTATTTTATTAGCCGTAATCGTAGCATTTATCGGCTACACTGTATGGATGTACTTCTATCAGAAAAAATTAATTAAAACTCTTACAGAAGAAGAATTTCGCGCTGGCTACCGTAAAGCACAGCTTATCGATATTCGTGAAGCAGATGAATATAACGCAGGGCATATTTTAGGTGCACGTAACATTCCGTTATCACAAATTCGCCTTCGCCATAAAGAACTTCGTCAAGATCAACCTGTTTACTTATATTGCCAAAGCGGATTCCGTACAGGTCGTGCAGCGCAATACTTAAAAAAACAAGGCTACAAAGATTTCTACCAATTACAAGGTGGATTTAAATCTTGGACAGGCAAAATTAAAAAGAAATAATAACATACAAAAAACTAGCTGAATAAATCAGCTAGTTTTTTCATTTCATCTTATTCGCAATGTATAATAAATTCTGCTTGATTACCTTTTCATCGTTCTCTTCTACATTCCGATACAGCAGTTGATATTCAATTCCTTTCTCTTTCCATATAAGCGTAGCAAATTCGTCACCACGTTCATAATCATCTTTATTTTTAAAATAAGCAGACGTTCCATTATTCAGTTTCATTTGTTCTTGAAATCGCTTCTCTTCCACAAGATCCGGAAAACTATAGGGAAAGTTCGCGACATTTAACTCAATATACTCATTTCTACCTGACTCCTTCTGTTTATATTTAATCGTTAAGACAGTGTTCTTTTTCCCAAGCGTTCTTACTTCCCCCTTCACATCACTTGTAATGTCGTACGGTAAAAACGTTGGAACTTTAAACTTCACCGGAAAATATTTTGGAAGTTCCTTTAGCGGAATAGGATCCGTAACACGATCCATAGCTCCTCCTGTTGTTCCCACAAAGTGTTTTTCTTCTTGCATCGTTTGCTGAAACGAACACGAACTAAGCATGAAACTAGAAAACACGAAACAAATGATTCTTTTTTTCAATTTGTTTCCGCCCTTTCATACCGCTCTCTTAACGAACGAAGCGTTGATATTCTCTTCATATTCGCTTTGTCACCAAACTCCACCTTTGAAAACTTTCCACGTTATTCTCACACATTTTGACAACACTTTTTGCAAACAAAAAAGACCCCTATCATTCTTACGCCCAAGTGAAAAGGTTACGCGAATAAAAAGAAGTCTTATTAATACCATAGTTTGTGAAAAGCTTTTCAGGTCAAGATTTTTTCTTTCTTATTATTTTCCCTTTATAATAAGGGAAAGAGGTGATACATATGGCCAATATAAAACAAATTGCTAAAACTGCTGGTGTATCGATATCAACTGTTTCTCGTGTCCTGAATAATCACCCTTACGTAAAAGAAGAAAAGCGTAAGCGTGTTCTAGATGCTGTTGAAGAATTAAACTACGCAAAAAATATAAATGCTGTCCATTTAATAAGAGGGAAAACATATACAATTGGCGTTATGCTTCCTTTCATTAACCTCCCCTACTTCAGTACGATTATTGAAGGAATCGGAAACGAAGCGTTAGCTGCCGGATATCACATTAATTTATGTCAAACGAATTACGATAGCATTGAAGAAATTCGTGTTCTTGAAATGATGAAAATGAAACAATTTGATGGGATGATTATTTGCTCCCGAACGAGCTCTTGGGAACAAATCGAACCTTTTGCAAAATTTGCCCCTATTATTTCATGTGAAAAAATGAAGCATCCCCTCATTTCATCCATCTACGTAGATCATTATGAAGGTTTCCGTCTCGGTACTGCCTATTTACTAAGTAGAGGCCATGAAAAAATCGGAATTTGTTTAGCAAGAAAAACAAGTGTAAATTCCATGGAGCGCGAAAAAGCGTTCGCCGATACACTTCGTAACGAAGGGAAAACGTTGCATCCTGAATGGATTTTCCACCAATGCTATACAATGCAGGACGGAGCACAAATACTCCATCGTATTTTAAATATGACAAATCGTCCAACTGCTATTTTCACAGCGAACGATCAAGTTGCAGCTGGTTTATTAACAGAGGCTCGAAAACATGGTATTCGAGTACCTGAAGACCTTGCTATCCTTGGATTTGATAATCATGAAATTTCAAAGGCATTAGAAATTTCCACAATTGAACATCCCGGTCTCGCAATGGGCTCACATGCTTTTTCTTTATTCCATAAGCAGATCCAAAGCGAGCAAATTGTCGGCAGTGCAAAAGAACTTTCATTCCATTTAATTGAGCGAGAGACTGTCTAAAAAGAGCGTTACCTATAACGCTCTTTCTCAGCTCTTCACCTATTGACTTTATATTTCCCATCTCATATAATGAACCTAACGAACGGTAGGTAGGGGATGAAAATGACAGCAAACCGCATTAAAGCTGTAGCACTTTCTCATTTCGCACGCTACGGCTATGAAGGAACTTCATTGGCAAATATTGCTCAAGAAGTTGGGATTAAAAAACCATCGATTTACGCACACTTTAAAGGAAAAGAAGAGCTATATTTCATATGCTTAGAATCTGCTCTTCAAAAAGATTTGCAGAGCTTCACAGGCGATATCGAAAGCTTTTCCAATTCGTCCACTGAAGAATTGCTTTTAAAATTATTAAAAGGGTATGCAAAACGATTTGGTGAAAGTGAAGAATCAATGTTTTGGTTACGAACTTCTTATTTTCCGCCTGATGCATTTCGCGAACAAATTATTAATAAAGCAAATGTACACATTGAAAACGTCGGAAAACTTTTATTCCCTGTATTTAAAAGAGCAAGCGAACAAGATGAGCTGCATAACATTGAAGTAAAAGACGCCTTAGAGGCTTTTCTATGCTTACTCGACGGTCTTATGGTTGAACTATTATACGCAGGTTTAAATCGTTTTGAGACACGTTTAGACGCTTCTTGGAAAGTATTTTGGCGCGGACTTTCAAACTGACGGATTGCCCTTTGCAATGCGTCGTTTTTAAGCCCTTTACCTAACGACTGGTAGGAAGGAGAAATGACATATGGCATGGATTTATGTAATCATCGCTGGTATTATTGAAATCTTTTGGGTGATTGGACTAAAAAAAGCAGAGGCACCACTTGAATGGGCTGGTGTTGCTCTATTAATTACAATTAGTTTCGTCTTATTATTTAGAGCTTATAAAGATTTACCTGTCGGCACTGTATACGCAGTCTTTACAGGAATCGGAGCTGGTGGAATCGTTCTTACTGAGATTTTCATTTTCGGAGAACCTTTCTCTATCGTAAAAGTTTTATTAATCGGTTTAATCTTCTTCGGAGTAATTGGTTTAAAACGAGTAACAGAAGAAAAAGAAGCGAAGGAGGCTGCATAAAATGGCTTGGGTATTTTTAATTCTAGCTGGTATTTGTGAAATTATTGGTGTACTCTTTATGAAAGTAGCCACTGAAAAGAAAGGCTGGGCACCAAAAGTTATTTTAATCGCTAACTTCGGCGTAAGCTTCTTCTTCTTATCTCTTGCGATGAACACATTACCGATGGGAACTGCTTACGCGATTTGGACTGGAATTGGAACTGCCGGAAGCGCACTTCTAGGCATCCTTATTTTCCGAGAATCAGCGGATTGGCGTCGTCTTGCTTTCTTAAGCTGCATTTTATGCGGCGCTGTTGGCTTAAAACTATTAAGCTAACGTGAGGTGAATGTCATGTGGAAAGAACAAGGAAAGAAAATATTAGCATGGATCACACTTTGTATCGTCATTCTATTACAAATAAGTTTTCATATAATAGAATCATTGTTTCATAAAGTATTATCCATTCTCACATTCCTTCCTAACATGACACTTGAAATTATATCGATTGTTTGGTCCATTATCGCCTCCATTGCAATCGTCATTATATGGAGTATCACCAAACTATGGAATAAGTTATTTAAAAAGGACAGTATTTCTGAAAAAGAATAACTGTCCTTTTTTATATTCATTCAGACTTTCTGTAGAAGTTACATGTGATAAGACAAAACAGACCAATTATGGCAATACTTATACCAACCCCTTTATGTAAACTTGGAAATAGTGGTGGTATATTAGAATAAAAATTTGCTAATATGAGACCGATTGAAAATAAAAATACCCCTATTCTATATAACCATTTTCTTTTGTTCATCATTCTCCCCTCCTAAAATTTTTCATACACTCCTTTCTTTTGGACATACTAACTAAAAAAGGAGTGGATAATATGCAAAATTCTATACATAAGCAAATTCTATTTTTATTTTTCCTCTTTCTTATTCTCGTTATCGTTTTCAGCTTTATATTACATACTCCAAAAGATGTACCAAATAGCGTTTCTTTTTATAAACTACTGCTCTCGTATTGTCGTTATTGAAGAAGGTGCCTTTTTTAAGGCACCTTTTAAAATTCTCTTTTTTCATATATTTTTACTGAAACAAAGATAGATATTATGAACATGCATATTGAACTAATGAATAACAAGCTGTTATATAGTTGAATTTGTTCTAGGTTGATTCCAAAGAAAATAGAAGAAACGGCCATAGGTGCTATTAGTATAAAAATCGCAATAAAAATAGTTTTTTTATAGGCCAACCAAAACGATATCGGTAAAACAAAGCTTAAATACACTAAAATAAAGCTAATACTAGCAACCATTGTCGTTTCAATAAATTCAAATAGGTTAACCCCATTCTTCATTCCCATCGTAAAACAACCGACCATTACACTTATAAAAAGAATAATAATTGCTACTATATATTTTGCAAATACAATTTGTTTTCTCAATATTGGTAAACTATTTACTATAACTTCACTCTTATTTTTACTATCTGCTTCAAACGTTTTTACTGTTGCCCCAATTGTAATAATTACTGACATAATTATGAACAGATTTTCCGTATCTGTTAAGGCCATATAAAAGAAAACAGGATACAGTATGTACCAAATTAAAAATTTCCATTGAATAATGAAATCTTTTAAAATTAGTTGCTTGATCATGTATTGCACCTCCTAATATGAAAATGTCCCTTCTATAACTCTGCCTGCTGAAACATTTTCATTGAGAGGAACATTGATATGAATATACTCACTAATACTCCAATACTAAGAACACCCATTGCTAGTGTAGCCTCTTGAGAGTGAAGTACTTTTAACATAATTGTTTTATCACCAAAAATATTGCACATAAGACCAATCATACCCATTAAAGGAAACAGCATAATCAAATTCAAGACTGTAATAACTTTATATCCCCCAATGTAATTAGTCGGTATCGTTACTACACAATAAATCAAAGTTGCTACTATCGCTGAAAACACTGCATATCCAGGCATGACTATATCCCTGTCCAATAAAATATTTCCTAATATTACGACTATAAAAGTTACACTCAAACCAGCCATAATAAATAATGTGCTTGAAATATATTTAGCTATAATTATCTCTTTTCTCGTTATAGGTAAACTCACTAATACTTTTTCCGCTTTACTTTTCTCGTCATAATAAAAAGAAATATATATAATCGTACTACATGTTATAAATAATCCTATTGCAATCCCCATTGGTTCGACGGAATTCTTAAAAATAGATAAAATAGGGATTAAAAAATAGAAAGGAAACATCTTCTTCTGTAAAAAAAACTCCTTCAAAATCAACTGTTGCATATGAATTCCCCTCTCTATAAATCACGCGTTTTATAAATTTTAATTGTAAGAAACATAGAAGCGATATAGGCACTAGCTAATATCATTCCTCCAACTGTAAATACACCAATATGTACTGGATTCATAATCCACTCACTGAATGAAGATGTTGTTTCATTCAGCCCATCACTAATAAATATCCAAAGAAGTACACCAATCCCCATTGCTGCGGCTGATACTATACTTCTCATGCCCTTTGATTTTGTACCATAATAACTAGGAAAAAATGTCGCCACAAATACTACAGAATAAATCACTCCACTTACCACTACATACCATGGAATTTCAATATAAAAATTAGGATGGTATACACCAATATCATCAATAACAGCAATACCTCTTAAAAGGAATACAATTATCATAGTTGAAGCCATGGCACCGACAATAAATATTGCACAGGAAATATATCTAGCAATAATGATATCCTTCCGACTTACTGGTAAACTATTTATAATAATGTCACTTTTATTTCTTTCATCCATAAAGGTTAACGTCATAACGGAGGAGAGGGTTATAAATAGACAACTCATCGGAAATAAAAATTCACCACTTGGCTCTAACATAAAAAACAAAAGAGGCATAACAAAATTCACTAACCACATTACCCGAAAAAAGAACAAATCTTTATATACAAGCTGACGCATAGGCACCTCTCCCTTTCGCAGTGTAAACGATAATGTCATCTAATGTAGGCTTTTCTAGTACAACCTCATTTCCAAACCAATCGATAATTCCTTGTTTATCCTTCGCTAAACCTTCGAAACCAAATTTATTTTTTCGTAATCCAACAAATAGTTCTTTTCCTTCTTGGTCTAATAAATCATTACTTCCTTTTACGATTACGTAGTTCTCCATTAAGTCTTCTTTTTCACCAGTAAATATAATTTCTCCATCATTGATGAACGTAACATAATCTGCAATGCGCTCTAAATCTGTTGTAATGTGCGTTGAGAATAATACGGATACTTCATCTTCCATTACAATTTCTTGCAACATATCAAGTAATTCACTTCGAACAACTGGATCTAACCCTGCTGTCGGTTCGTCCATAATAATAAACTCTGCGTGGTGCGAAAGTGCGATGGCAATCGCAAATTTCATTTTCATTCCTTTTGATAATTCTTTAATTTTTTTATACTTGGGAACTTGCAATCTATGCATATACGATTGATACTGCTCTTCGTCCCACTTTTTATATAACGGTGCAATAATACGCTTCATTTGTTCACACGTTAAATCTTCGTAATAATGATTTTCATCATATACAAAGCCGATATTTTGTTTTATTTCCTTTTCAGCTTTCTTATTGTCCTTGCCAAAAATTTTTATATCTCCGTTATCTTTTTTAATTAAATTCATAATCATTTTGATTGTCGTACTTTTCCCGGCCCCATTCGGTCCGACAAACCCCATAATATATCCGCGTGGTAACGTAAAACTTATATTTTTCACTGCGAAACCTTCATAACTTTTACAAACATTTTTTAACTCTAACATCTCTCTCATTCCCCCTTATATAAAAACGCAATCATCTGCTGTAATTCTTCAAGTGAAAGCTGCAACGCTTTACTTTCATTCACAATCTCTTCCGCTTTACTTTCCAATAGGCGAAGCCTTTGTTCTTTTAATAGTTCATTATTTTTACGTGAAACATAAGTCCCCTTCCCAGCAACAGTTTCTATATATCCTTCTTTTTCAAGCTCCTCGTATGCACGCTTCGTTGTAATGACACTAATTTGTAATTCCTTCGCTAAGCTACGAATAGACGGTAATTGATCTCCACCCTTTAAACCGCCATTTAAAATAAGCTGGCTTAATTGTTTTCTTATTTGCACATAAATAGGGTCTTGGGAAGAATTCGAAATAATAATATTCATGTTTTCCTCCAGTGTGTGTATATACTGTGTATACCTTATATATACAGTATATACACAGCATCCTATTTTTGGCAAGAAAAAAAGACCAACATTTTCCTGTTGGTCTTTCGTATATGTATCACTTTTCAAAGCGATCTAACATCTCGTCTCTCATTCCGAAACTTACTACTGCAATTCCTATATACATAAACAGAAGGAATGCCGGATGAACTGTATTGTACCAGCTGCTGTCAACAATTAAGTAAATCGTTAATGCCACAACAAGAACAAACGCTAAGATAAACATATAAAAGTGTCTTGTACTACCCATGATAAACTCCTCTCTTCTCACTTCACCATTCAACAGTTTATTTTATCGAATAATTCGATATGACTCAAGGTTAACTTTCTGTTATGTAATCAAGTTCTACCTTTACAATGTCCTCACATGCTATTGAAATGATTGTTCCTTGTTTATCAATCGCCGTCACTTCTCTATTATCCATTACACGATTTGCTACTCTTTCTAACACTTTTCCCTGGTCTCGATAGCAAAATTCTTTTACATCTTTAATTGTTTCTCCATTTTCTAAATGGTATACCATTCTATAACATCGATATCCCACACTTTCACCCCCGTCTTGTTCGTTTTTTCACATATACATAAAAATGAGTAATCTTTGCCTCATCACATCTTCTTAATTTCAATAAAATTCTAACAAAAATAAATACTTTTATCAAACCGACTTTTTCAACAAAACTACCTATAAAACTACACCTTTACACCATTAGGAAACAAAAAACATATTTTTTTAACATTTTCTTCACTATTTCTGCATAAAGTGAAACTTTAATCAGTGGGGATTTTTGTTCATCCCCACTGATTATTAGTTGAACCAATCGGGCATTTACGGACAGTTTATCTCCCACCTGTCTTCTTTGCACCAGCTAAGTTTTGAGTTGAGAGTTTACTGTCCGTTAATGCGGGACAAATTATCCATACAAAAAAAGAACCCGCCTCAGCGAGTTCTTCTTTTGTTATTTTAATCAAACTTGTACAGGAGCTGGCTTCGCATAACGTAAAACTGGTTTACGTGCAGCCATCGTTTCGTCTAAACGTTTAATGACTGTCGTATGCGGTGCTTCTTGTACAACTTCTGGATTTTCTTCTACTTCTTTAGCGATTTGAATCATCTTATCAATGAAACCATCTAATGTTTCTTTTGATTCTGTTTCTGTCGGCTCAATCATAATACATTCTTCCACATTTAATGGGAAGTAAATTGTTGGTGGATGATAACCGAAATCAAGCAGACGTTTTGCAATATCTAATGTACGTACACCAAGTTTCTTTTGACGACGACCTGATAATACAAATTCATGTTTACAATGTCTATCGAATGGAAGATCGTAGAATGGCGCTAATCTTCTCATCATATAGTTCGCATTTAATACCGCATACTCAGTTACTGCACGCAATCCATCTGGACCCATAGAGCGAATATACGTGTATGCACGAACGTTAATTCCGAAGTTACCATAGAATGGTTTCACACGACCAATTGCTTCTGGACGGTCGTAGTTGAAGTGATAACCATTTTCCGTTTTCTCTAAAATCGGTTTTGGTAAGTACGGAATTAAATCAGCTTTCACACCTACTGGACCAGAACCTGGGCCACCACCGCCGTGAGGACCTGTAAATGTTTTATGAAGGTTTAAATGCACAACGTCAAATCCCATATCTCCTGGGCGTGCTTGGCTTAATACCGCATTTAAGTTTGCACCATCATAGTATAATTTACCGCCTGCATTATGGACGATTTCTGCCATTTCTAAAATATTTTCTTCGAATAGACCTAATGTATTAGGATTTGTTAACATAAGTGCTGCTGTTTCTTCGTTTACAACACGTTTTAAGTCTTCTAAGTCAACAAGGCCATTTTCATTTGATTTTACTGTAATTGTTTCAAAACCAGCTACAGTTGCAGATGCTGGGTTCGTTCCGTGAGCAGAGTCAGGCACAATTACTTTCGTACGGTTAAAGTCACCATTCGCTTCATGGTATGCACGAATTAACATTAAACCTGTCCATTCTCCGTGTGCACCAGCTGCTGGTTGTAAAGTAACAGTATCCATACCTGTAATTTCAATTAAATGCTCTTGTAAGTCGTACATTAATTCCATTGCACCTTGTACTGTCTTTTCATCTTGCAACGGATGAATATTTGCAAATCCTGCGAAACGAGCTACACTCTCATTAATTTTCGGATTATATTTCATCGTACAAGATCCAAGTGGATAGAATCCAGAATCCACACCGTGGTTACGGTTTGAAAGTGCTGTATAGTGGCGCATAATATCAAGTTCAGATACTTCTGGTAGCTCTGCATCTTCTACTCGAATATAATCGCTCTCAAACACATCTTCTAGTTTCACTTCTTCTACATCTAATTTGGGTAAGCTATATCCTATGCGTCCTTCTTTACTCACTTCAAAGATAAGTGCTTGGTCTTGGTTCTTCATTGGATAGCCCCCATTTCGTTTACAAGTGTGTCAATTTCCTCTTTTGTACGAAGCTCAGTTACTGCTACAAGCATATGGTTTTCATGCTCTTTATAATCACGGCCTAGGTCGTAACCGCCGATAATATTCTTTTGTAATAATGCATCGTTTACTTCTTTCACTGGACGCTTGCAATCTACAACAAACTCATTGAAGAATGGTCCAGCAAATGTTACAGTGAAGCCTTTCGCTTCAAATTGACGTTTTGCATATTGTGCTTTAGAAATGTTTTGACGTGCCATTTCTTTCACACCTTGTTTGCCAAGTGCCGTCATTGCAACAGAAGCTGCTAATGCATTTAACGCTTGGTTTGAACAAATGTTAGATGTCGCTTTATCACGACGAATATGCTGTTCACGTGCTTGTAACGTTAATACAAATCCACGTTTACCATCTGAGTCTACAGTTTGTCCAACAAGACGTCCTGGAATTTTACGCATAAATGCTTTCGTTGTTGCAAAGTAACCACAGTGCGGTCCACCAAACTGCGTTGGAATACCGAATGGTTGTGCATCACCGATTACAATATCAGCACCAAATTTCCCTGGTGGTGTTAATGCGCCTAATGATAATGGATTTGAAGAAACGATAAATAATGATTTTTGTTGATGAACGATTTTTTCAATATCAGCTAATTTTTCAACTTGTCCGAAGAAGTTTGGATATTGAACGATTACACAAGCAACTGTATCATCTACTTCACTTTGTAATACGTCTAAATCTGTTACACCATCTTTATGATTAATTTCAACAACTTCAAGATTTTGTCCTTTTGCATACGTTTCAAGTACTGCTCTTGATTCTGGATGAACCGCGCTAGATACAAGAATTTTCTTTTTGCGAGTATGACCAGCTGCTAACATTGCCGCTTCAGCTAAAGCTGTACCCCCGTCATACATAGAAGAGTTTGCTACATCCATTCCTGTTAATTCACAAATCATTGTTTGGAATTCAAAGATTGCTTGTAATTCCCCTTGTGAAATTTCCGGTTGGTATGGTGTGTAAGCTGTATAAAATTCTGAGCGAGAAATAACATGATCTACAATTACTGGAGCATAATGATCGTATACGCCTGCTCCTAAGAAAGAAGCGTATTCTTTTAAGTTAGCATTTTTACTAGCCATTTGAGATAGCTCTTTTAAAAGCTCTGGCTCTGATTTTGCTTCTTTAATTTTTAAATCCCCTTTAAAACGAACACTCTCTGGAATATCAGAGAATAATTCATCGATCGTTTGAACGCCGATCGTTTGTAACATTTCTTTTTTGTCTTCTTCTGTCATTGGAAGATAACGATGCAACATGAAATCTACCCCTCTCCCCGTTACTTTGAACGTTTGTAAAATGGTGTTGGAACAACTACTGCTTTGACGCGTTTATTACGAATTTCAATTTCTACTTCTGTATCAACTGCTGCGTATTTTACATCAATTAGTGCTAAACCAATGCTTTTCTTTAACGTTGGAGATTGTGTACCACTCGTTACTTCCCCAATTTTTTCTTCACCAATAAATACAGGGTAATGCGTACGAGGAATTCCACGTTCGATTACTTCGATGCCGACTAATTTACGAGGCGCACCGTTTTCTTTTTGCTCTTTTAACGTTGCTTTTCCAAAGAAGTCTGCTTCTTTATTTGTTTTTACCGCAAAGCCAATTCCAGCCTCAATCGGTGTAATATCTTTTGATAATTCTTGTCCATAAAGTGGTAATGTTGCTTCGAATCGAAGTGTATCACGAGCACCTAAACCACATGCTTTTAAGCCCTCTTCTGCTCCAACTTCAAGAAGTTTCTCCCAAAGTTTTGCAGCATCTTCACTCTTACAGTAAATTTCGAATCCATCTTCACCTGTGTAACCTGTACGAGATACAAGTGCTGGAATTCCATCTACAAGAATATCGTTTTTAAATTTAAAGAACTTAATTTCTTTCAAATCTTCTGACACAACTTTTTGTAAAATGCCTTCTGCTTTTGGTCCT
Organism: Bacillus sp. B2-WWTP-C-10-Post-4; assembly: GCF_009183805.1. Taxonomy (NCBI): domain Bacteria; kingdom Bacillati; phylum Bacillota; class Bacilli; order Caryophanales; family Bacillaceae; genus Bacillus; species Bacillus sp. B2-WWTP-C-10-Post-4. The sequence goes on from NZ_WEII01000017.1 coordinate 14,280, forward strand.
TGAATTGCAAGCTGTGCAACTTCACTAGAAACATTGACTACTGTCGCATCGCCAATTACATGACTTGCTAACCATTCGTAATCTTTCTCGATATTTGATGCATTGATTACTAATAAATAGTCTTCTTCACCACGTTTGTAGATTAATAAATCATCTACTGTACCACCATTTTCGTAGCACATAGCTGTATATTGTGCGCCCCCTACCTTTAAGGTAGATACGTCATTTGTAACAACACGTTGTAAAAATGCTAAACTATCTACACCTTTTACTTCAACTTCTCCCATATGAGACACATCGAACAAACCTGCAGCTGTACGTACAGCTTCGTGTTCTTCTTTAATGCTTGAAAATTGAACTGGTAATTCCCAACCACCGAAGTCGATTGTTTTTCCACCATACTTCGCGTATACATCAAATAACGGTGTACGTTGTAATGTAATCATGCTCTCTCCCCCTTATGCTTTGACAAATCAATAAAAGTTGCTTCCCTTTTCTAAACATTTTCATTCTGAAAAGATAGGATATACGGAATCTCATTATATTTTTTTATGAAAGCGTAAATAAAAAATCACTTTCTTGGATAAAATACGAAAGATTCCACACATTTCACACCATTATCCTAACATCATTCGCTATATTTCATCAATATTCTAGCATAAAAAATAATTTAGAATTTTTTATGTTAAAACACAATAAATACAGCTTTTGAGATTTAATACTTTATTATTGTCTATCATATAGCCTTTAATAACGATAATTATGCCTTCTTTTAAGGCAAATCATCATACATTAAAAAATAATTACTTTAGTTTATAAAAGGTGGGAGAGTTGTAATGAATGTCGATATTTCCGTAGATCGGACATGGCAAAACAATTTTTTAAATAGAATTGACGAAGATGGTCCTTGGACAAACTGGGATTTATATCACTTAGCTTATGAAACAGAAAAATCGTTACTTGTTCCTACTTTTGATGGACTACAAGCACCGAAACATTTATCCCATTTCACACCGCTTCCGCATCAATTAGAAGTCGCTCAAAATGTGATTGAACAAATGAACGGTAAAGCGATTCTAGCAGATGAAGTAGGCCTTGGAAAAACAATCGAAGCTGGACTTATTTTGAAAGAATATATGGTCCGCGGGCTTGTGAAAAAGGTACTTATACTTGTCCCAGCTTCTCTCGTATCACAATGGGCATACGAACTGAATACAAAGTTTTTCATTCCCGCTGTAGCACAAAAGAAAAGCTACTCATGGGAACAAGCTGACGTAATCGTATCATCAATTGATACTGCGAAACGTTCACCACATCGCGATATCGTGTTGAACTTGGAATATGACCTTATTATTATCGATGAAGCACATAAACTGAAAAATAATAAAACAAAAAACTATGAATTTGCACAACGATTAAAAAAGAAGTTTTGTTTATTACTAACCGCTACTCCTGTTCAAAATAAGATTGATGAAATTTTTAACCTTGTTTCTTTATTAAAGCCAGGACATTTAGGCAATCAATCCAACTTTGAAGAATATTACGCTTCCAAAAATCGCTCAGCCGAATCAGATGAAGACTTAAAAGCTCTCATTAATAAAGTAATGGTGCGAAATAGACGACATAATACCGGTATCGATTGGCCGAAGAGACATGTACGTACAATTTTTGTTGAGTTTAATGAACAAGAACAAGCTCTATATAATGATATCGAAAATTGGCGAGGACAAGACGCCTTCACATCTGCTTTCTCATCGTTAACTTTAAAACGGGAAGCGTGTAGTAGTCGTGAGGCTGTTTACTATTCATTGAAAAAGCATGTAGAAAAAAGACAGAAAGAAAACGAACATTATATAAAAGATCCACATATCGATGTGCTAATGGACAAAATTAATCATATTCCTTTCAACTCAAAAGCAAATAAAGCTCTTGAGCTTATAAAAGAAATTGACGATAAAGTCGTTATCTTCACAGAATATCGAGCGTCACAAATGTACTTACAATGGTTTTTACAACAACACGGTATTTCTTCCGTTCCATTCCGCGGCGGGTTTAAACGCGGGAAGAAAGATTGGATGAAGGAGCTTTTCCAAAACCACGCACAAGTATTAATTGCAACTGAAGCTGGTGGTGAAGGGATTAACTTACAGTTTTGTAGCCATATGATCAATTATGATTTGCCATGGAATCCAATGCGTCTTGAGCAAAGAATCGGACGTATTCACCGTCTCGGTCAAAAAAATGATGTTCATATTTATAACTTAGCTACAAAGCATACTGTTGAAGAACATATTCTGAAACTGTTATATGAAAAAATCAACTTATTCGAGCGTGTTATCGGTGAACTCGATGAAATTTTAACGAGAATTAATATGAAAAACATCGACGCGCACATTCAAGAAATTTTCGCGCAATCAAAAAGCGAAGGTGAAATTAGAATTAAGATGGAAAACTTAACATCTATTATCGACTTTGCGAAACGAAATGAAGCTGAGGTGCAAGGCTATGCAGCAACATGAAATTCATAATTACTTATACAATTTCTTTGAGGCGAATAACTGTGAAATTTTAGAACGTTCTCCTCATTTATTAGATGTACAGTTAACAATTGAGATGGATAAATTATTAATGAATCGCCCTTTTTATTGGCACTATCTTGAGAAAACAGGAGGCGTACCGAATCCGATGCGCCTTACTCTTATTACAAATCCAGAAAATGAAGAAAATGATGGTGAGCTTATTCACTACGGTTCACCACGTCTACATCAAATTTTCCAAACGACAAAAGAATTAGGCTCATACATACGTTTATATGAGGATGTAAGACATAATGGAGCAACACATACACCGCTCCACCCTTGGCTCGGTATTAATATAAAAGTTTCCTATCAATGTGATCGAAAAAAAGACATCCTTCACTCGATTGGTATTCATCTCATTTCTGGAACAATGATGGCAAACTTTCATGAAACATTAACAAACATTAAACTTACACCAAAAATACCTGATTTTTGTTTTACGCTCTCGCCCATCATTAAACCTCAAAGTGGTTTACAACGCATAGAAGACGCTTTAAAAAATATAATTGCAGAAGATGACCATACGTGGGCAAAAGAAGCAAGAGTGCGTTGGAATCATGATTTAGACCTTTTAAACCGTTTTTATGAAGAAAGTGACGAACTTCCTGAGAGCTATGAAATTGAAAAACAAGCTCTGCAAGAACAGTATGAACCACGTATTACAGTGCAAATTATTAACGGTGGACTCTTTTATGTTACCGCGAATCATTTTCTATCAAAATAAAGCTCCTTCTGCTTTAGAAGGAGCTTTATTTCGAGTTATTCTCTATCCTCATTACGCTCTTGTTGTTTTTGCTTTGCCATGCGTTTTTGATACGCACGATCCTTCGCGCTCACATGATTTGCATCAGTTGGAAGATTTTCTTTCGAACGTCCAATTCCATTGCTCATCTTTCCCACTCCTTTTTACGTTTTTCAGAATACATGTTTATTTTCAGCTAGAGTTACAATCCTTATACAAAAAAATAAGAGCAGCCATTGGCCACTCTTACTCGCTCACATATTTTTGAAACATATCATGGATGCCTTTATTTACTAGGTTCGAGATCTGCTCGTCAGATTTATTCGGATAACGATCACGCAATCTGATAGATGCCTTCACCATTAAATTTTCTAATACAGAACGGCCACCTTCTCCATAAATAATTTCAGCATATTTAACAAGCCTTCCATCCTCTACTGTTGCTGGATTATGATTGAAGAAAAATTTACTCATTGTCTCCACCTCTCTATTTTGATAACGTTTACATTTATATAGATTATTTATGTTATTTATTTCACAATATTGTATGCATGTATATTTAATTAGTTTCATTATAAAGCAACATATCGATAGTAAATATGTGATTTTCCGTCCATTTTGTGAACAAATTAAAAATGAAAGCGTTTCCTTTATTATATACTAAAAAAACTTACTACGCTAGGGGCAATTTTTTTCAATCTACTCCCCCCTCGAAAATTGATATATTTTTTCTTTTCCCATTAAACCTTATACAATTTTCAGAAATTATATTATAAAATATATGTATGACTTAAGGAGGCTTTGTATGAATCAAAATAAAAAAGCTATATTAGATCTTGTCTTTTATCTCGTAATCCCATTCCTCATTTGGAAATTTGCAAAACCTTATATCGATCCTTATTACGCGATGTTACTTTCCTCTGTTCCGGGGATTATTTATACACTGTATACCTTTAAAAAAGAAAAACAGTTTAACGTGACAGGGTTCTTTATTTTAATTACACTCATTTCTAATACAACGGTAGATTTATTATCTGGGTCAGCTGAACGAATGTTGTGGAATGATGCATATTATCACATCGTACTCGGTATTATCGTCATATGTACAATTTTTATAAAGAAACCACTTATGTTATATTTCGCTGCGGATATTGCCGCACTGCAAGGCCATGATCGCGATAAAAGTCGTGAGCTTTATCGTGATAGTCGTATATATCCAGCACTGCAATATTTAACGCTATTTTTCGGGCTGCAATTTATATTAAAAAGCTTTTTAAAAATTTATTTCATCTCTGTTTTTGGTGTAGATGGCTATGGTGAAATGAGAGCGATTATGACCGCTGTCGGCTGGGGCATTTCTATTTGTATCGGAATAGGGTTCGTATGGGTGAACAATAAAATACATGCCGTTACGGAAGAACAAGAATCCGTGCAGTAAATAAAAATCCCCTAGTGTAATACGACACTAGGGGATTTTGGGTTTGCTAAACATATGACTAAAATTTAACTTGATTTTTTTCTTTTACTTTTTACATTTCGGTAAAACAAAGCAGCACTCAGCGGCATAACACCAAACCACTTATTCATAAATGGCTCTTTTTCAGCACGGCGTTGTTCTTTCTTTTGTTTACGATCTTCTTTCGGAGCATCCATATACGATACAAACTGCTGCGTCACAAAGCGAACATAATCATTAGTAGACATATTATCATCACCTCTACTTGATTAGTATGTCCACTTTTTTATACATTAATCTTTTCCTTTAATTCATTCATAATTTGCTTTACAGACTTATTTGTCGTATCGATATGAATATGAGCCTCTTCATAATAAGCTCGGCGTGATTCAAATTTCTTTACGAATGCATCTATATCTTTCTTTTGAAATAGTGGACGTGTCGTATCTTCCCGAAGCCTTTCTGCAATTACATGCGGATCACAATATAAATACACGACAGTTCCGTTCTCTTTCATCCACTTGCGATTTTCCGCTCGTTCAATAATTCCCCCACCAGTTGTAATAATAACATTGTGGACTGGTAGCGCACGTAACATTTCGCTTTCATATTCCCGAAAAGCCATTTCGCCTTCTTCGGCAAAAATTTTTCGAATTGCCTTCTCTTGCTTCTCTTCGATTTTTTGATCAGTATCTACAACATCCATTTGAAGTTCTTTACTTAACGCTTTTCCAATTGTTGTTTTCCCTGCTCCCATGTAGCCGGTTATGTATATAGATTTCATTTCTTGTCCTCTCAATCGTCATTTATTAATTGTTATTATAACGAAAGATGCTACTTTGTTTAATAAAAAAACGTTTTGTTCTTATACTATAAAGAACAAAACGTAACACTCGCTTTTACTTATAAGTACCTCTTCTCACCCACTGCGTTGCAATCCATTTCTCGCCTTTCGTTACAGGTGCCCCTCCGTGTAACGTAAGCTCGTTTAGTGATTGATCTTGATAAAAATACTCAAAGTATACTGCCATTCCCTTTCTAGGGTGTACAGAAAGATTTAATTTTGGGAAGTACGTTTCTCCGCCTTCTTCTACATCATTTAAATACATTACAAGCGTACTAATACGATTGTTAGCAGCTGATCTACTATGTTCCGCAAAATAATCATAGTGTGCTTTATATTGTTGATCCACTTCATAATTTAAAATGTGCAATCCTTCTCCGTGCGCCACCGGAACATTCATGATAGATGAAATTCGTTTTTCAATCTTTGAAGTAAGTTCATTGTCTTCCAAAAATGCACCGCTACTTGTTCGAATATCATTTACATCACGTGATGAACCAATTTTAGAACGCTCCATTTTATTTTTAGACATTTCAATCAATTCATCACACTCTTCATCACTTAGTACATTTGCTAATACGACAATAAGAGGTTCTTCGAATTTTGAAATAATGTGTATTTCTCTATCTTCTGTCATAATCGTATTTCCTTTATGATCAAAAATAGTTTGTTCCTTATTTTCACCTATTTGATTGTTGTTTGTCATTTCCCTATTCTCCCTAAAAATAATGATTGGATAGCATGAATATATCATATTCTTTCTACCTTTCTCTTTTTTGAGAAAATTTAAACTTTTGATCATTATATTTGTCCATTTCTTCTAAAAAATCAATTCAATTTACAATAGGAAATCCTGGTTTATCTATATATATATTTTACATATTATCCTTCTATCCAATCGACTATTTTCCCATCCTTTTTTCTATACCGAAAACTCACCGTATAGAAAGCTTCCTGTTTGAGTGTACACTGCAAAGCAACGAGAATTAAATCATTTTCAAAGACATAATTTCCACTCGCTTCTCCCTTTTCATACTGAAAGAAAAACGTACCTTCTTTTTCTTTTTGCTGTAAGTCTTTTTTTATATCTGTAATAGATCGGTTAAGTAATTCATCCAATAAAAATTTTTGTTCTATTCCTATATAAAAATTTTTATCTGTAAACAACATATTTGTTTCGTATATAAAAAAAGAAGTTAATAAAATAAGAAAGATAATCGTTCCAGGCATTGTAAATCCCTTTTGCTTTCTCATACGTTTATTCCTATTTCGCTATATCGCATAACTACACCTTCATATATTTTCCCACTAGTATCTTTCACATTTATAATGAGTACATGAGGTGTTAGTTTGTAAGAAACCGTTCCAATATTTTGTAAAACAACTTCCCTCCCGCGCCTATCTACCTTTCTTATAAGACGACTATTCTCTTTTTCATACGATACTTCACTCCCATTACGCGATCGGAATTGTAAAATACTTTCTCCATTTTCAAATGCTAGCTGTTCTCCAGATGATACTTCACGAAACTCCAATTGCATTTGCCCTAAATACACATCCCACTCCCAATCATTTAACCCTTTCGACTGTTTATTTTCCATTTCAATGAAATGTAGGCGGGGAAAGAGCAAAAAAAATATTGATAATAGAAACAGACATACAATCATTTCTATTAATGAAAAACCAAATTCTAATTTATTTTTTCTCCTACATAAAAGCATTGTTCCATCATTCTGTCTTTCACATCTTTCCACATGGTACAAACTTCATTGCCTCCCCAATATGTGTAATACCCAATTCCATTTATATTCTTTTCTATTATTCGCTTTTCTTCATTTCCATACATATATATAGCTGCTTCTTTTTTTAATAATCCAGTTGCCTTATAACGAATTTGTATATTTTTTCTTTCTTGCATAACTAATACTGTTTGCGGTAGTAGTAACGATACAATCATTTCAGCCATTATGGATCCTTTTTGACATTTCACGATACGTAAATCTCCCTCTTCCAAGCTGAAATACAATTTCATATTTATAATTTCTATACGAAATTATAATCGTACCACCTCTATTAATATTTCCACTTGGGTTATATGTCATCGGATTTGGAAACGTATGCAAATCAATTTGTATATCTTCTTCATACTCTCGCTTGACGATATAATACTTTGTACCTGACTCTTTTATAGCATACATATTTCTATCTTTATGCCAACGTAATGTGTAGTGCTTTTGATGGTTTATCGCTAATTGCTGCATATACAAAATATCATTTGAAAACTGTCTCAAAAATTGTTCAACTTTTTGTCGCTCGTATAAGGAATGAACACTAAAATACGTAACTATACTTAATACAGAAATAACAAATAAAACGAGTAACATTTCTAAAAAAGTAAACCCTTGTTGTTTCACAATGCCCTAATTGATACTGTGCCATCATCTGATATATGAATAGATTCGCCATTCGGACACTTATCAGTTGTAATATACTTTTCATCTGCCAGTTCTTTTAACGATGGAATTTTATTATGTTGTAATTGATATACTTGTATTTGCGCTTCTATAGATTTCACGTAAGCTGCACACCCTTTTCCTTGGACCGATGAACGCTGTGTAACTACATTTGGAATAATTAATAGTAATAATATAGTTATGACAACCATTACTAATAGCATCTCTAACAGAGTAAATCCTTCCTCATTCTGCATACAAATGCCCCCTAAATAGAATTCATCATTTGAAACATCGGCATAATCATCGCTAAATACATAAGGACAACGATTCCTCCAATACATGTAAATAAAATAGGCTGAATGATAACTAACATATGTTTAATTTTTCGTTCCATCTTTTCCATAATAAGATCGCTATAGTCACCTAATTCAATCCCTAAATTGCCATTTGCTTGTCCATGCGTAATAACATAAGAAAGTTCTTTCTCGTAATACCCACTTTTAGCAATGATAGATTGTAACTGTTCTCCTCCAATTAATTGTCTTTCAATCCGATTCGCTTCATATTGAAAGAACGGATGATATCTTTGCTCCATCATTATTGTTAAAGCTTCGCATACTGATAGTCCACCATTTAATAAACCACTCAACTGAGTAGCAAAATAATGTGAATGCTTTAAAATAAGAAATGTTTTGATGAGAGGAATACGAAGCATGATTTTTACCTGTCTAATATGTGGAAGTTTCCTAAAATACAACATGTATAAACTACATCCAATAATAACAGTTAAAATAGCGGTTAAAATAATGTATGGTAGCAGTTTTATTGCACTTAAAATTTGTTCTGTAAGTAGTGGTGTATTAGAACCGAACGAACTATAAACCATTTCAACCTGAGGTAATAAAATGAGGTTAAAAATAAAAAGCATGATTAGTAGAAAAAACATCAAGAACATAGGATACTGCATTATTTTCATCATGTCTTTCCTATACTTATCTTTCTTATAAAGAAGTGCACTTCCTTGTTGCAAAGCAAAAGAAATATCACCATGTTGCTCGGCATAAAATAGATAACTTAACATGTCCTGATGAAACTTTAACTGATGAAAAGAATCGTGTAGACTTTTCCCATCTTTTAACCCCTCAATCATGCGCTGCAATTGTACTTTCTTTTCTACAGGTAATTGAAACTGTAAAAATTCTAATGCTTGTAAAAGAGAGTAGCCTTTTTCTAATAATTCTCCTAAACGTTTCAACAATACTACTTGATCACTTAAACTCCAAGTTTTCTTAAACATAAACATCTTCTTCTAAAAAACCTAAAGCATATCCTTTTCGTATTGACGATTCTAAAGTCTCATGTTTGTAAGTAACACATTCTCCATCTGCTTCTTTAAGTGCTTGTTTTAACTCATGTCCATATAGTAGCTCATAAATGCTTGCTTGCCTTACTTGCCTCATTGATTTACATAAAGTTGAGCACTTTCCTCTGCAAAACGGACACTTCAATTCGACAAGTCGCTGTGCAGCTACAGCCAATAAAGACTGTTCAATCTCTTGCCTCGTTATACCATAATCCATGAAACGAATGATTGCTCCTTTCGCATCATTCGTATGCAGCGTTGTCATTACTAAATGTCCTGTCAAACTTGCCCTTATAGCTATTTTTGCTGTTTCCTCATCCCGGATTTCACCGACTAAAATAATATCTGGATCATGACGTAAAATAGCCTTTAATCCTGTTTCATATGTGAGACTCGCTTTTTCATTTATTTGAATTTGTAATACATCGTCACTTCTTTTTTCAACCGGATCTTCAAGTGTAATGATGCGACGTGTTTTCTTTTTTCTAATTACTTCTAATAATGCATACATTGTCGTCGTCTTCCCAGATCCAGTCGGTCCAGTAAATACGAGTAGCCCCTGTGAATAGCGTAAAAACGAGAGTAGTTTTGCTGCCGTACTTGGAAATAACGAAAGATGTGATAAAGGCTGAACAGATGCTTGTAAATGAAGGCGAATAACGAGACTTTCTTGATATACTGTTGGAAGTGTTGAAAGGCGTAAATACACTTCTTGTCCATCAATTTGCAAATACAACGAACCATTCTGTGGCTTCCGTTTCTCTCCTATGTCCATAGATGCTAAAAATTTGAAATGTGAGACAAGTTTTTCTCCAAACTCCTTTTCAATACACTGTCTCGTCATTAAATCTTTTCCTATACGTAGTTGCACTGCTACATCCTTCTGCCGGGGCACAATATGTAAATCTGACGCTTGTACCCTACACGCTTCTTTTAAAATTGTATTCGCAAAAATTTCAATCCCATTCATTACTTTTCCCTCCTCACTATGTATATAGCATGAAAACATTCGCAATAAAAATTTGGACTTTTGTATTTTCAATAGAGGAAAAAGGAAAAATATGTTTGTGAAATTATGAACAATTTCCGAATTATTGTCTGAAATTACCTATACTAATGTTTATCTGTATTATAATGTTATTATCTTGGATAAAGTGATAAAGGTGGAGATCCTCATGGAACAAGCTTTAAAAATTACAGGTGTATTATCTGACCCAACTCGTTATTACATTTATAAATATATTTCGCAAAAACATAGTTACGTAACGGTACAAGAAATTGCAGATGAATTCGATATTCATCCAAACGTAGCGCGTTTACATTTATCTAAATTAGAAGATGTTCATATGCTAAAATCGGAAACGAAGAAAACTGGAAAAGGCGGACGACCGAGCAGATTGTATGTCTTATCTGAAGATGTTATCCAATTACAATTTCCATTCCGTGATTATCAATTGTTAGCAAGAATCGCATTTAATTCTTTACTTAGCCTTGGCGCTGCTGGTGAGAAAGCGCTATACGAAACAGGAAAACAATTCGGAGCTGAATTAATGCAACAACATATGCAACGTTTAAATGTGAGTGAAGATGCTTTAACAGTGGAACAAAAAGTTCAAATTGCAAAAGAAGCTTTCTCAACAGCTGGCTTATCACCTGCATTTGAATTAAGTGCAGATGGAACAAAAATTTTCTATGATGTACACAATTGTCCATTTAAAGAAGTTGCTGTTCATCATCCAACTGAAATTTGTAACATGCACGGAGATATGATGAAAGGAATTTTTGAAATCCTATTCCCTAACATGGAATTAACTCGAAATGATAGTCTATTAGATGGATGTAAATCTTGTAATTATAAACTAACAATTTAATTTCTCATATAAAAAGAAGCCAATAATAATTGGCTTCTTTTTATATGAATGAATATTTACAATAGTAAGAAAAATAAACTATAATGAGGTGAGGTTTACTTTTTTTAGAAAAGGAGGGAGATGGCATGGAGCGCATGTTTCGCGTTCTCGGCTTTTGGACTGGAATTTTCTCGGTTATGTTTTACGTAGGGGATATGCAACAGACCGCACTACTATTTTTAGGACAAACAGGTTTCTTCGTACTTTTAAGCTATTTAAAATTAACAGAGCGTATGTATATATACGTATTTGGGGCATATTTAACTGTTTTCTTCATAGGATTTACATACTACACGACGTTTTTACTTGTCCCTGGGGCTGGACATTAAAAGATGGCATTTTGCCATCTTTTTTTAATTCCGGAATTTCCTAGTTGACTTATAGGTTTTATTGCCTTATATTCTATATAACAGATTGGAATTAGGGGGAATCAACATGAATACACTGCTTGTCGGAATTAACGTTGCAGTCATGCTCATTTTAGTTGGCGTATTATATTATATGCAACGTAAGCATGTATCTTTTAATAAACGTGTATTTACTGCTTTAGGAGTCGGAATTATATTCGGTCTTATATTACAATTTATTTATGAACCAACTTCTAAAATAATTATTGAATCAAATACTTGGTTTGGCTTAATCGGTAACGGTTATGTGAAATTACTTCAAATGATCGTTATGCCACTTATTTTAGTATCTATTATTTCAGCCTTTACAAAATTACAGTTAACGAAAAACCTTGGTAAAATCAGTGGTCTTATTATCGGAATTTTAATTCTTACTACAGGAATCGCTGCAGCTGTCGGTATCGCTGCAAGTGCAGGATTTGATGTATCTGCGGCAGGCTTGCAACAAGGTGATGCAGAATCTGCTCGTCTGAAACTAGTTGAAGAAAGATTTACTTCTATTGAAAAGACAACAATTCCAGATAAATTATTAGAGCTATTGCCTACAAATCCGTTTCTTGATTTAACAGGCGCTCGTCCAACATCAACAATTTCTGTCGTAATATTTGCAGCCTTTATCGGCATTGCCTTTATAGGTGTAAAACGAAAATATCCAGAACAAGCAGAACTATTTAAGAAAATGCTTGATGCTGTATATGCAATCGTAATGCGTATGGTAACATTAATTTTACGCCTTACTCCATACGGCGTATTAGCTCTTATGGCAAAAACAGTTGCTGGTAGCGATATAAATGCTATTTTAAAGCTTGGTAACTTCGTGTTAGCCTCTTATGTAGCACTTATCGTAATGTTTATCATTCACTTATTATTAATTGCATTGTCTGGTTTAAATCCAATTCAATATTTGAAAAAAGTGTTCCCTGTACTAACTTTTGCATTCACATCTCGCTCTAGTGCTGGTGCGATGCCATTAAATATTGAAGCTCAAAAAGAAAAGCTTGGTATTTCCGAAGGAATTGCAAACTTCGCAGCTTCATTTGGGGTATCTATCGGACAAAACGGTTGCGCAGGTATTTATCCAGCAATGCTTGCAATGATGGTCGCTCCAACTGTAGGAATTGATCCATTACAACCACAATTTATTTTAACTTTAATCGCTGTTGTTGCTATTAGCTCATTCGGTGTTGCCGGAGTTGGTGGCGGTGCAACATTCGCAGCTTTAATCGTACTATCTACAATGAACTTACCAATCGGTATTGTTGCTCTAGTTATCTCGGTTGAGCCATTAATCGATATGGGTCGTACAGCTCTTAACGTAAGTGGTTCTATGACAGCAGGTCTTATTTCAAGTAAATGGCTTGGTGAATTAAATCAAGATACGTACAATCAAGATGATACAAAAACTGGTGAAATTGCTTCATAATGAAAAAAAGACGCTAACATACAATTGTTAGCGTCTTTTTTATTCCGTTCCCTCTTTATAGATTTTATCTTGAGAATTCTTACTCCAAGTATCCTTCTAGTTGCTCTTTTAACTCCTCCTCAATCTCATAACAAGATTCATCAACAAGTTCCCCTACTTTCTTACTCCCAAAAATGTTTGATTGAATTGACATTCCTAAAAAGATTTTTTCGCATTTCCAAATTGGAATATAGTGAAATTCAATCATCTCTTTTTCTTCATCTAATATAGCTATGGCAACTGATGAATAATAACCCACCTCAAAGGGATTCTCTTTTTCTCTTGCAAATCCCATATCTAATTCCATGTGTTTTTCTATGTATAAATCGCATACTCTTTATGCAGTTTAAGTGATATTCGCTCTATTTCCTTCTCCATACATTGAATGTTCTCTTTTAACTCCAACGTAAACTCCTGTTCTTTATATTTCATTTTCGCCTCCTGAAACATAGAAAAAGAGAATATGATAACATATCCTCTTTCCTCAAATATATTTCATTATCTCACAGCCCGTCCTTTTCACAAATAACCATTTTGTTCGCACCATTTATGAAATTGTCCTACGTCTACTCCAACTAACACGATATCCTTTAGCTCTACATCAATGATTTGTTCTCCAATTACAATAGCAAACTGCGATGCTAATTTTGTCTCGTTTTTCTTTACAATTCCAATTCGGTTCCGATGCGGTCCATCTTTTATATATGCTTTTTGTCCTACAATATCAAAGTTCAAAATTCTCACCTCTTTTACTGCGCTCAAATTGGAAATACGATCTCCACCTCGGAAAATTTCCTTTCATTGCACTATTTCTCTATATATATGACGAAACAATAAAAGAGTCCTTCCTTCTTTACAATTATTTTTTCTTTGTTTCATTTTTGTGATTGAAACGTAAAGTTTATAATAAAATACACTTGGAAGCGCTTTCTATGTAATTTTTTATGTTATAATATATAAGTAGAACTTCGTAAAGAGGGTTAAAAAATGAATACAAAAATGATTAAAAAAGTAATTGAAGCATTAAAAGTATATGGCTTTCAGGATGTATCATTCTGTGACAAAACGAAGCAATTTTTATTTCATAACGAAACCGATATTATGAGCGGCTATGCAGAAATAACATATAGTAGTCAATTTGAAAAATTCAACGTACAAATTCATCCAATTGAAACGCATCACCAAGCAGAGTTACAAGAGATTGAAAGACATATACAAGCTTGTATAAGAAAAGTGGAATATTTAAACGCACTTCTTACCGGGCAAACAAAACTAGATGATAAAATTATTATTATGTAAAAAAAGAACGTGATTCAATCACGTTCTTTTTTCATTATACGTTCATCTTTTCCTTTAGTTGTAATCCTGTAACAGATTCTAATACATCCATCGATTCTCCAAATGTCATATCAAAAATTGTCTTGTCCTCTATGTATGGAAACTGTCTGAAACGCTTTTCTAACACCTTCACAGCATCTGATGTAAAGTTTGCACTATCAATGCCAAATTCTGTTTCAAGAAGAACGATCCAATCTAGCACATGAAAACCTAATCCATTGACGAATGAAATAAGTTTTTCTTCTGGATTTGAAGATAAGAATACTTGGCGTTCCATCTCACTAAAAAGTTCTTCTCCTAAGATTTCAGCTAACTCATCATCATGTTCACGTTCAACAAGTTCTTCGTAGCCGTAATCATCCACAAGCTCTTCTACTTCTTCACTATCCTGACAAAGCAATTGACTAAGAAGTGCCTCTTTCTTAAATTCACTATTTTGTACGACTTCTAAAAAGCTCGTTTCCCATCCATTTTCTAATTTCATATTATGTACTCCTTTATATACGTTTCTTATCATCACTGTACCCAAAAGATCACTTTTATAACCTTTTAGGTAGTTACTATTATTTCACATGATTCATAACAAAAGATGCAAACTCAGCTACATCTCCTTCAAAAATATTTATTTCTGGCAAGTGATAGAACGTTGTTTGGAGCGGGTTTCCTGCATGATATACATATATCGTTTTCTCTAGTGCAATCGCCATTCCAAACTCTGTATGGCTCCCGTTTCCACCATCTAATATAAGTAAAAATACATCCGCTTCTTTTACAGCATTTCGTTCTGCCTGACCAATTTCTCTTAATTGTTCTTCATTCGCTGCTCTTTCGTTTTTGGTCCAATCATATGTATGGTGCCATCCTGCATGTTTCAGTTCATTTGCTACGGAATGTACAAGATGTTTATTTTGGAAACCTGAGGCGATATAAAAATTCATTTATATACACTCCTTCATTGTGTATGGGGAAACTCCTTTTTAGCGTTATTTGTTATAGCTACAATAAAGAACAACTTCAAAAAAAATCCCCATCTTTAAAACTTATTTGCGTTTAAATGATGGGATGCTTCATGGTCTTCTTTTATTTTTTGTTTTTTATAACTTTCATCAGCTAACATTTCTAGTTCAGCTGTTATCTCTGACTTTTCAAGCTCTCTTTCTTGCGAAAATTTCCTTGAAATATAAACAATAACACTACCAACGTACAACACAAAGCATATAATAAGTGCAGTATTTTCATAGAGACTTAGCTCCAACACAGTCACTCCTAATCCATTCGTATTTTCACGCCTCATTAATTGGAATTTCCCTATTAACCCATTTGTTATCCCGCTATTTGAGGGCAGTAAGACTACCTCCTCAAAATTTAGTAACAGTAAAGAAGTTAGATGTGGGATGAACCCAACTGATTAAAGTTTCACTTTATTGTAACATAAAAATATCAATTCTTGGAATCTTTCACCCTACTAAAAGAGGCATGATTGTTTCATCATGCCTCTGAAATATTTTGAATGATTGTTTTAATTGCTTCTTTTCCATTATATTTTTTTAGTGCTGTTTTATACTTCTCATTATTTTGATTCAATTCTTCGACATACTTTATAAGAGATTTTACAGTTACATCTTCTTCATATAATACGGAGGCATACCCTTGCCTTTCAAAGGACTCTGCATTTAATATTTGATCTCCACGGCTTGCAAATTTCGATAATGGAATTAAAACCATCGGCTTTTGTAATGTTAAAAATTCAAAAATTGCGTTGGAGCCCGCGCGTGAAATAACAAAATCTGTTACCGCTAATATATCTGGCAGTTCTCCATGTACATATTCAAATTGTCTATATCCTTCTTTATTTTGTAAACTTTCATCAAGGTTACCTTTTCCGCAAAGGTGAACAATTTGATATTTTTTAAGAAGTTCTGGTAATGCTTCTCGAGCCGTATCATTAATTTTTTTCGCGCCCAAGCTGCCTCCCATAATCGTAATAACTGGCTTTTTACGTGAAAAACCTAAAAACACTAAACCTTTTTCACGATTTCCCTTCAGCACTTCTTCACGTACAGGAGATCCCGTATATATTACTTTTTCTTTCGGTAAATGTTTCGCTGCTTCTTCAAATGTAACAAATATTTTCGAAGCAAAACGAAGCGCAATTTTATTTGCTAGTCCTGGTGTCATATCAGATTCATGTAATAAAACTGGTACTCTATTTAGCCATCCTCCAATTACGACTGGTACAGATACGAAACCGCCTTTTGAAAAAATCACATCTGGTTTTAGTTTTCGAATCCTTACATACGCATCCATAACACCCTTCATTACAAGAAAAGGATCTTTTATATTTTTCAAATCAAAATAACGACGTAGCTTTCCACTCGAAATACTATAGTAGGGAATGCCTTCCTTTTCTATAATCGTTTTCTCAATACCTTGATGAGAACCAATATAAGAGATATCCCAGTTGTCTTCCTGTAAATATGGGATAATGGCTAAATTAGGTGTTACATGTCCTGCCGAACCGCCACCTGTAAAGACTATTTTCTTCATACGTCTCCCCCTTCTAGACTATAATACACTAAAATATCTTGCCTCAGGGTGAGAAAATACCATAGCCGTTACGGACGCTTCTGGCTCCATCATGAATCCTTCTGTTAATGAAATACCTATTTCCTCTGGATGAATTAAGCGAAATAGCTTTTCTTGATCTGCAAGTTCTGGACACGCCGGATAACCAAATGACACTCGTATTCCTCTATATTTCGTACGGAAACGTTCTTCCATCGTCAGTTCAGGTGAGTCCGGAATGCCCCAGCGGTCACGAATGAGCATATGTGTTTTTTCAGCAAGTCCTTCCGCTAATTCAAGCGCTAACGATTGAATGGCATGACTACGTAAGTAATCACCTTTCGCCTTCCACTCTTCAGCAATGTCCCGAACTCCTTCCCCAACCGTAACAGATAAGAAAGCAACATAGTCCATCTCATCTCCTATTGGGCGCAAATAATCACCTAAAGTACGATAGGGAGCCTTTCCTTGTCTAGGGAATGTGAAACGCTCTATAACACGCGTATGATCTTCTGGATCATATATTACAATGTTTTGTCCGTCGCTTTGCGCTGGGAAAAATTGATACACTGCTTTCGGCTTTAACCAAGATTGTCCTTCCTGCAATAATTCATCTATTAAATCATTTAATTCATGTGCTCTCTTATCTCCCTCTTTCAAAAGCTTCTTCACATTTCCTTTTAATCCAAGGTGATGCCCAAGTAGCATTTGTCTATTTAAAAATGGAGCGAGATGAAGGGCCGGAATATCGCGTAATACAATTCGTTTTGTTGAATCAGGCACGATAACTTCAGCCTTCGGTAATGGCTCAATTACTGCTGGAATTTCTACTTTCTTCTCCTCTTTTTTTACGATATGAAGATGACGTTCGTTTTTATCCTGTTTCATCTTCTCACGCTCTTCTTCTTTTTGAAGCTTATTAATAATATCGAGCCCCGTCATCGCATCACTCGCATAACAAACGAGCCCTTTATATGATGGTGAAATCCGATTATCTGTAAACTTTCTCGTTAACGCTGCACCACCTACAACAATGGGAACATCAATATTTGCTGCTTTTAAATCTTCAGCAGTCGTTACCATTTGTTGCGCTGATTTTACTAATAAACCGGAAAGGCCTATAATATCCGGCTTCTTTTCTTGTACTTCTTGAACAATTCGATCCGAACGTACATTAATTCCTAAATTAATAATCTCATATCCGTTATTTGCTAAAATAATTTCAACGAGATTTTTCCCAATATCATGCACGTCACCTTTTACAGTTGCTAATAATACTTTCCCTTTTTTCGCACTATCACTAGATTCCATATGTGGCTCTAAATAGCTTACAGCAGCTTTCATACTTTCAGCACTTTGCAATACTTCAGCAACAATAAGTTCATTATTATTAAATAGTCGTCCTACCTCATCCATCCCTGTCATAAGCGGACCGTTAATAATATCAAGAGGTTTTCTTCCTTCTTCAAGCGCAAGACTTAAATCCTCGTGTAATCCTTGTTTCGTACCTTCTACAATATAATTTGCTAGTCTTTCATCAAGCGTTAACGTTTCTTGCACAACGATATCTTTCTTTTTAGCAACTCGGTAAAAGTTTGTAAATTCTTCTAACGTCTCTTTCGTCGTTTCAAACAGTAGTGCATCTGCAAGGCGTTTTTCTTCCTCTGGAATCGACGCATAGCGTTCTAATTTTTCCGTATTCACAATCGCATAATCTAACCCTGCTTTCGTAGCATGATATAAAAAGACTGAATTTAATACTTCACGTCCAGCCGGTGGTAAACCAAATGATATGTTACTTACCCCTAAAATCGTTAAACACTCTGGTAACGCTTCTTTAATAAGGCGAATTCCTTCTATAGTCGCTGCTGCTGAACCAATATATTCTTCATCACCTGTCCCTACCGGAAACACAAGTGCATCAAAAATAATATCTGACGGGCGTATCCCATACTTCTTTGTAAGTAATTCATAGCTTCTTTTCGCAATTTCTATCTTTCGCTCCGCACTAACCGCCATACCGTCTTCATCAATTGTTCCTACAACTATAGCAGCACCATACTTCTGAAGAAGCGGTGTCACTTTTTTAAATCGTTCTTCTCCATCTTCTAAATTAATTGAATTAATAACAGCTTTTCCTTGAATATAAGTAAGAGCTCGCTCCATCACATTTTCATCTGTTGAATCAATCATAATCGGTACTTTTAAAACTTTCGTAACTTCTGCTAAGAAGTTTTCCATATCTTCTATTTCATCGCGATCAGGATCTGCCATACAAATATCAATAATATGAGCATTTTTCTTCACTTGCGCTCTTGCCACTTCAGCAGCCTCTTCAAATTTCCCTTCTGCTACTAATCGTTTAAATTTACGTGACCCAATAACATTCGTTCTTTCACCTACAAATAACGGTCTCATAGACTCATCATATTGCAGTGCTTCTAATCCACTAATTCCATGTCCTTCTCTCTCATGATGGTCACGAGGCTTAAGAGATGCTAGAGCGGATTTCATTGCTTTTATATGTTCTGGTGTCGTGCCACAACAACCACCAATAATATTAACCCATCCTTCTTCAGCAAATCGCTTCACCTTTTCAGCAAGAGAAGATGGAGATTCATGGTAATGTCCATCTTCATCAGGAAGACCTGCATTTGGATAACAAGAAATGTAACACTCCGATAAATCAGATAGTGAACGAATATGGTCCCTCATAAACTCCGGACCAGTCGCACAGTTTAACCCAACAGATAATGGTTTCATATGTTCTACTGATAAATAAAAAGCTTCAATTGTTTGCCCAGCCAGAGTCGTTCCCATTGGCTCAATCGTACCTGAAATCATAATAGGAACCGTTTTTTTCAGTTCTTCAAAAGCAGCTTGAATTCCAATATAAGCTGCTTTCACGTTACGCATATCTTGACTCGTCTCAACGAGTAATACATCAACTTCTCCTTTTAATAATCCTCGTGCCTGCCTTGTATAAGCTTCAATCAATTCTTCAAAAGTCACACCACCAGTAACACTAATTGCTTTCGTTGTTGGTCCCATCGCTCCCGCAACATATACTTCATTCCCGCTTTCTTTAACAGCTTGCTTCGCCAAAAGTGCTGCCTTTTCATTTAGTTCTTCATCTAAATGAGACAGCTCATAATCACTTAGTACAATATTCGTTGCCCCAAATGTATTTGTTTCAATAATATCCGCTCCAGCTTCAATATAAGCTTTATGAATCTTTAAAATAACGTCTGGTCTTGTTTCCACTAAATATTCATTACAGCCCTCGTACTCTTCTCCTCCGAAATCTTCAGCAGTTAAATCCTCTTGCTGAATCATTGTCCCCATTGCACCATCTAATATTAAAATGCTATTTTTCAATTTTTCTTCTATACACTTCATCAATTAATACCTTCTTTCACTTCTTGCTTTTCTCTTACATATTTAACAAGATGTTCTGTAATTTCATACTTTAAAAATGGTGTAATAAGATAAATACCATTAAAATATTTCATCGCTGCGTCGACCAATTCTTGTGAAATGCGAATCCCTTCCTCAATTGCTGCCTCTTTCGTTTCATGTCCATCCATTCTCTCTCTTATTTCTTCAGGAAGAGTAATACCCGGCACCTCAAAATGAAGAAAATCTGCATTCCGCTTACTTACTAACGGCATAATTCCAATAAAAATAGGTTGTTCCAAATGCTTTGTCGCTTCATACACTTCTTCAATCAACTTGATATCGTAAATTGGCTGAGTTAAAAAATACTCCGCTCCAGCATCTATTTTTCGTTCCATTCGCTTAACCGCTGCTTTTAAGTGCCTCACGTGAGGATTAAATGCGCCGCCTACAGAAAACCCTGTCGCCGGTCCAATTGATTTCCCTAAAATTGAACGTCCATCGTTCATTTCTTTAATCATTTTAATAAGCTCAATAGAGGATAAATCATATACAGAAGTGGCACCGGGAAAATCACCAACGCGCGCTGGATCACCAGTTAAAGCTAACACTTCTTCCATCCCTAACGCCGATAAACCTAACAAATGAGATTGTAGTCCAATGACGTTATGATCTCTACACGTTAAATGCGTCAATACTGGGATATCATGCTTCGTTAATAACGCACCCATCGCCATATTAGAGACACGAGGCGATGCTAATGAATTATCTGCTAGAGTAATAGCATCTGCTCCCGCTCTTTTTAACGCTCTTGCTCCTTCAAAAAAACGCTGTGTATCTAACGTTTTCGGTGGATCTAATTCCACTACAACTGTCGTTTGTTTTTTTGCTTTCTCTGCTAGAGTGACGTGAGCCTTCGAACGTTTCTCATGCGTATGAACGACTTTTGGCCTTTGAATCGTTTCTTTTTCGATTACAGGGGTAATATTCGCAACAGCGCGCTTCATACTTTGAATATGTTCTGGAGTCGTACCACAACAGCCACCCAATAACCGAATACCTTGCTCAATAAATTTCGGTGTCATTGCTTCAAAATAAGCTGGACTTCCCTCATATACGTAACGTCCCTCTACATAATTCGGGAGACCTGCATTTGGGTATGCTGATAAATAGCCATTTTGCGGAATCGATATCATTTTGAAAGCTTCCGTCATATGAAGCGGCCCCAGTTGACAATTCAATCCAACAACATTTGCACCGTAATCTATAAACTGCTTTAATATTTCATTGACATCATTTCCATTTTGAGTCGTACCTGCTTCATGTAACGCTAATTGCGCAACAATCGGAATATTCGTTTGCTTACGCAACACTTTAACAGCATGAAGTAATTCAAATTCATCATAAAAAGTTTCTAATAGTAATCCATCAACCTGTTCTTCTAGTAAAGCCCCCGCCTGTTCAAGTAACATAAAATCCCTTTCCATATCAGTCGTTGTAACAGCTCCGATATGTTTCATACCACCAATTGTTCCTAAAATTGCATTTTTATCTGTCACAGATGCTTTCGCCAATTTCACTGCCGCTCTATTAATTTTTGTAACTTGATTTTCTAAACCATACATACGTAATTTCGCCTCATTTGCTCCATACGTATTCGTTTGAATTACATCTGCTCCAGCAGCTACATATTGTTTATGAATGGATATAATTAGATCTGGATCAGATACGTTCAATTCTTCAAAGCTACTTTGCAAACCATGTGAATGCAATAACGTTCAAACCGCACCATCACCTATTACAATTCCTTTTGATAATAAATCTAGTAATTTCACGAATCTCCCTCATTTCTATCAATATAAAAACCCCCTCTTCACTTTGAAGAGGGGGACATAATTGTTCCTCCTCTTATTATGCAAAACATTCGTTTTGCAGGTATTAGCACCGTTTCAAACATTTCGTTTGAAGGTTGCCGGGTTTCACAGGGCCTTTCCCTCCACCGCTCTCAATAAGAGTTGTCTTTATTATTTTATTTATGTAGCTAAAAGGAAATGCGTTCCCCTTTTAACAATGTTTGTTAATTTTTTAATAAATTTAGCATGCACAAAATTAAAAGTCAATGACACTTGCAGAAAAATAAAAATTATTTAAAATAAAGTTGCAATTCAATTATCTTTTATTGTAAAGTTAAAAACATAATAAAAATTTCATACGAACATTCTTATCTAGAGAGGTAGAGGGACTGGCCCTGTGACGCCTCAGCAACCATTAACATTTTGTTAATAAGGTGCTAATTCCAGCAAATTGTGAAAGATTTGACAGATGAGAAGAAGACTCTATTCAAACCGAAAGCCTTCTTCTTAGAAGGCTTTTTTTATTTTATATTCACTTAATGTTTCAATTTAAAAAGGAGGAATTTTCACATGTCAACAATCGAAACAAAACTAGCACAAATCGGAAATCGTAGTGAAACTACAACTGGAACGGTTAATCCACCAGTTTATTTCTCAACCGCTTATCGCCACGAAGGAATTGGTAAATCTACTGGCTTTGACTATTCACGAACTGGTAATCCAACTCGCTGTCTTTTAGAACAGGCGATCGCAGACTTAGAATATGGCGAACAAGGTTATGCCTGTAGTTCAGGGATGGCGGCTGTTCTCCTCGTCCTTTCTCTATTCCGCTCTGGAGACGAACTTATTGTATCTGAAGATTTATACGGGGGAACGTATCGATTATTTTCTGAGCATGAAAAAAAGTGGAATGTTCGATGTAGATACGTAAATACACAGTCTATTAAACAAATTGAGCAAGCTATCACAACTGAAACGAAGGCTATTTTCATAGAAACTCCAACTAATCCATTAATGCAAGTTACTGATATTGCTGCTGTCGCAACTGTAGCGAAAAGGCACGGACTACTTCTTATTGTAGACAACACATTCTACACACCTTATATACAGCAACCATTAACAGAAGGTGCTGACATTGTACTTCATAGCGCAACGAAATATTTAGGGGGACATAACGATGTACTAAGCGGGCTTGTCGTTGCAAAAGGAAAGGAACTTTGCGAGGAAATCGCTCATTATCATAATGCATCAGGTGCAGTTTTAAGCCCATTTGACTCATGGTTATTAATTCGCGGTATGAAAACGTTAGCGCTTCGCATGAGACAACATGAAGAAAATGCGAAAGCAGTTGTTGCGTATTTAAATGATGAAGACGGGGTGACAGATGTATTTTATCCAGGAAGAGGCGGCATGATTTCATTCCGCCTTAAAGATGAAGCTTGGATTAATCCATTCTTACAATCTTTATCCTTAATTACATTTGCCGAAAGTCTTGGTGGTGTAGAAAGTTTAATGACTTATCCAGCAACGCAAACACATGCTGATATTCCTGAAGAAATTAGAACAGCAAACGGCGTATGCAATCGTCTTCTTCGATTCTCAGTTGGCATTGAAAATAGTAACGATTTAATTCAAGACTTAAAGCAAGCCATTAAACTTGTAAAAGAAGGTGTAAGAATATGAGCTATTCTATAGATACACTCTTACTACACAACCAATATAAACATGACTCGCAAACAGGCGCTGTGAACGTTCCTATTTATAACACATCAACTTTTCACCAGTTTGATGTAGATACGTTCGGAAAATATGACTATAGCAGGTCAGGAAATCCAACTCGTGAAGCTCTTGAAGATATCATTGCTTTATTAGAAGGCGGAACAAAAGGATTCGCCTTTGCATCAGGCATTGCAGCGATTTCCACTGCATTCCTCCTTCTTTCACAAGGTGATCACGTACTCATTTCAGAAGATGTGTACGGAGGCACTTACCGAGTGATAACTGAGGTACTCTCCCGTTACGGTGTTTCACATACATTTGTTGATATGACCAATTTAGAAGAAATAAAACAAAACATGAAACCAAATACAAGGCTCTTTTATGTAGAAACACCTTCTAACCCACTTTTAAAAGTGACAGATATTCGCGAGGTTTCTAAACTCGCAAAATCTATTGGCGCTCTTACTTTTGTTGATAATACATTTTTGACACCACTATTCCAAAAACCACTTGAACTTGGAGCTGATGTCGTTCTTCATAGTGCTACAAAATTTATTGCTGGTCATAGTGATGTTACTGCCGGATTAGCAGTAGTAAAAGATGCAGAACTCGCTCAAAAGCTTGGATTTTTACAAAATGCATTCGGTGCTATTTTAGGACCTCAAGATTGTTCTCTCGTACTTCGCGGTCTAAAAACATTGCACGTACGCCTCGAGCATTCAGCTAAAAATGCCAATAAAATCGCACATTATTTACAAGAGCACGCTAAAGTACAAAATGTCTATTATCCGGGATTACAAACACATCTCGGATTTGATATTCAACAATCTCAAGCAACATCAGCTGGAGCGGTCTTATCGTTTACTTTGCAGTCAGAAGATGCACTCCGCCAATTTTTATCAAAAGTAAAATTACCTGTTTTTGCAGTTAGTTTAGGAGCTGTAGAGTCAATTCTTTCTTATCCAGCAAAAATGTCACATGCAGCACTGTCGCAAGAAGCTCGTGATGAAAGAGGAATCTCTAATTCATTACTTCGGTTATCAGTCGGTCTTGAAAATGTTAACGATTTAATATCCGATTTTGAAAATGCCCTTTCTTATGTAGAAGAACCTGTAAATGCATAGAGAAAAAGAAGATATGAGATTAGGTTTTCATATCTTCTTTTTCTGCGTTTTAGTTATATTCATTTGAATTTCTTCTTTTCTTATAGTCCATAAAAAAATAAAAGTATATCATCTATTTCTAAATAATGGATTAATTGATATATTAAGAAATAAAAAGGGGTGAAAATAATGGATATTTGTTCAGATATTTTAATCGTTATCGATTTACAAAATGGCGTATGTTATAGCGAGGAGCATTTATTTGATTTACAGAACTTACTAACAAAAGTAAATAAAAGAATTTATTCATACAGAAAATTAAATAAACCAATCCTTTTTGTTCAACATTGTGATGATGATTTAGTACCCGAGAAAGAACTTTGGGCTATTCATACCGATTTAGATGTTCAAGAACAAGATTTTTTTGTAAGAAAAACACATGCAAATTCATTTTATAAAACAAACTTAAAAGAAATTTTAGATCAATTATCTGTAAATTGCATTGAATTTTGCGGCGCCCAAACAGAGTACTGTATGGATGCTACGATTAAGTTTGCCCACGGACTAGGATACGAAAACTTTATGGTACAGAAAACAACCTCTACGTTGAATAATCCTTTTATGTCCGCAAAAGAGACAATTGATTTTTATGAGAACATATGGAATCACAGGTTTTTAACGTTGCTAAAAGATGAATTTTAGAATAAATGACTAATGACTTGATCATCCTAAGATTTATCAGCTGTAAGCAAATATTTCATTATCACCATAAAGAAGCGAATTACATTCAGCTTCTTTTCTTTTAACCTGTTTTATATTCTATATATATCATTATAATTCCTTTGTCATATTATTTTAAAAATTTCGTATATTCATTTGAAAGAATAAGAAAATCATGATAAAATTGTGTTACAAATATATCTATATCTTTCAATTTTTAAAACGCATCGAAATTTTCACCCAAAAATGTCATTTTACAAAAACATGCTAATTTACCTATTTTATTTACATCAGGGTCTCTTTTCTTACAATTTCTTTACTTTAGGACTTTTTTTCTGCAACAACTATTTTCTTTTCTTTAAATTTTTGGTATGTATAGTATGGTATAATAGCTCACACGGAGGTGGAAAAGAACATGTTAGAAACCTTTCAAAAAGAATTAGAACTATATGAAAGTAATGCAGAATTATTAAAAGTGCTAGCTCATCCTGTTCGTTTATGTATCGTAAAAGGATTAATCGAGCGCGGTCCAAGCAACGTTTCTACAATGTATACTGGCTTAAACATGCCACAATCTACAATTTCACAGCATTTAGCAAAATTAAAAAGCGCTAAAATCGTTTCTAGTGAAAGAAAAGGATTGGAAATTTATTACAAAGTAGAGAATGAAACAATCATTCAACTCGTTCGCGTATTATTAGGTTAGGGACTAATAATCGAAGAAAAAGAACGTATTCTATATTTTTCATCTCATATCTTTAATATAAATATATATCATGAGAGGAAATATATAATACTACATAAGTCGTATTAAAAAACAAGACACAGTATATACTGTGTCTTGTTTTTTATATTGTTACATACCGATCCAAATGTAAATGTTGCATATCTTTTGTATGTATAACAACATCAAATGCACTCCCTACTCCTCCATTCAAAATCATAGAACGAACGGCTCGATTTTGTTTTTGCGTTTCAGAAAAAGGATTCATATCTTGATGGCTCGTAAGCTGTTCTAATATCCCTGCAGCTAACAAGAACTCAGATTGTTTCTTATGCCATACTGCACTCATTCCTTGCATACTAAACATCTCCTTTAGCTCGTCCCAATGAATATGAGTAGTAAGATCCATTTCACCTGGATGCGCTAGTGGGTTACGTATTAGCTTATGCTGATAATACCCTCGCAAACTTCCTTCACGGTGTGCTGGATGCATCCATTCTTCTTTTGTGTATCCGTAATCAACTGTAATACATATACCTTTTTGAAACCATTTCGCAATTTCTTTTATATACTCCTCCATCACAATTGGTACTTCAAAACGTTGCCCTTCAGCAATATGAATATTATATTTTAATAAATAGCGACCAATTCTTTTATCTAACGGCCTACATACTTCTGAAAGGTTTCCTTCCTCTGTATATGTAATACGTACTTCATACAACATACCATTTCTTTTCTCAATTATTTCAACAGGAAATGCATCAAACAACTCATTCGAAAAAAGAATTCCCTCGAAAGAATCTCCCATTTCACTATAGGAGGTATAGTACGATACATTAGAAAATGAGCCAAGGTGCTCCTGCTGTAATTTTCTATGAAAGGGGCTCACTTCAATCATTGAATAGTTTAAATCAATAAAGGTTTTTGGAGATACTTGCTTCCATTCTTGTAAAACATCATAGGCAAACTTCCCTGTTCCTCCGCCAATTTCACAAATATTCGGAGCAACTTCACCATTTTCAACAAGACGAATAAAAAGTTTAGCAAAAGTTTTTGCAAACACAGAGGATACGTTGCTACTTGTAAAAAAATCCCCTTGTCTTCCAATCTTTTCACGTTCTTTCATATAATATCCATGACCTTCTGTATACAATACAAGGTTCATATACGTACTATATGAAATTGAATAATCCTTTTCTTTCCCCATCCATTCTCTTAAAATGAGCTCCATTCCCATAATGACTCCTTATTGTAAAAACGGATTATTTTCTTTTTCAAAGCCAATGCTTGTTTCTGGACCATGTCCACATAAAACCGCTGTTTCATCTGGTAATACAAATAATTTCTCTTCAATACTTCCAATTAATTCAGCGAAACTTCCACCAGGTAAATCTGTTCTTCCAATGCTCATTTGGAACAATACATCTCCTGAGAATACAGCATTCGCCTCTTTACTATAATAAGAAATACTTCCTGGAGAATGTCCTGGTGTCTCAAAAATTTCAAAATTAAATGATCCAATTGTTAATGTACCTTCTGCATCAATAATATGATCCGCTGGTTTTGCTGTAATACTGCGGTTCATCATAAAAATTTGAGAGCCGTTTACAGTTGCATCTCCTAACCAATCTGCTTCTTCTTTATGTACGTACACAGGAATATGAAAAGTGTCTCTTACCGCATCAACAGCACCGATATGATCAAAGTGAGCATGTGTTAATAAAACAGCTAATGGTTTTAATTGTTCTTCTTGTAAATATGTAACGAGCTTTTCACCTTCATGACCAGGGTCAAAGATAATGCACTCTTTTTGATCGTTCATTAAAATATAAGCATTTGTTTGTAATGGGCCTAACGGCATTTGTATCCATTTCATATGAAAATCTCCTCCAGTTATTAAACTTACTTTTAATGATACAACATTTCTTTCTCTGAGGAAAAGAAAGGATGCTATCTCGACAATCATTTTTAAAACATGTACAATATAAAAGAGTAAATATTCCAAAAACTCATAATAAGAAATGGGTAGACAGAGGAGGATATTGTATGGGCCTTGTTATTATTTTTACACTTGTCACTCTGTTAGCTGTATTTGCTACGCTTAGAACACTTCGTGAAAAAAACTTTTTCGCGAGCGGCTTTGCAATTGCAACTGTACTCGTTTTCGGATGGTTTACGATCATGACTGTTCTATATAACGGGTATCCACCAGCAGCTTAATTCGTTTACACTTTATTCTTCATCGAGATTTCACACAAAAAGAGGAAGGGTTCCCCCTTCCTCTTTTCATATTTCACAACTTATATCATCTTCGCTTCGTATTTGTGCTTTTTTACAAGCCAAGCTCCTCCGATAACACCTGCATCATTACCAAGTGTTGCAATAGCTAACTTCGTGCTCTTTACAGCACGTGAGAAAGCGTATTGCTCGAAATAGCGTTGAATTGGTTCTAATAGCGCATCTCCAGCTTTAGACACGCCTCCACCAATAACAATTTTCTCTGGGTTCAATGTACTAGAAAGGTTCGCTACAGCTAATCCTAAATAAGAGGCTACTTTTTCTACTACTTCACCTGCTAATTCATCACCTTGTCCAAGTGCTTCAAAGACATCTTTTGATGTAATACGTCCTTCTTCAGCTAACATAGAACGCAACATGCTCTCTTTATTAGTCTCTTGTATTTTTTGCATAGCAACACGTACAATACCTGTCGCAGATGCTACTGTTTCTAAGCAACCATACTTTCCGCAATTACATGGGAAAGCATTTTCTGTAACGACTGTAATATGTCCAATCTCACCAGCAGCACCACTCACGCCGTGTACAATCTCACCATTGGCGATTACACCACCACCAACGCCCGTACCAAGTGTCATACAGATTAAATCTTTTGCACCTTCACCAGCACCTTTCCACATTTCACCAAGCGCTGCTAAGTTTGCATCATTATCAATAACAACAGGTAATCCTGTTTCTACTTCTAATAAATCTTTTAGCGGATAGTTTTTCCATCCTAAATTAACCGCTTCATAAATCATTCCAGACGCCACATGTACAGGACCAGGAGCTCCCATACCAATACCAATTAACTTGCTCTTCAATTCGCCTAATTCTTCTAGCTTTTTATCAATTGCTTTCGCAACATCAAGTGTAATATGTTTTCCTTGCTCACCTGTATTCGTAGGGATTTCCCACTTATGTAAAATTTCACCGTATACATTAATAAATGCTAATTTAATCGTTGTACCACCAAGGTCAACACCAACTAACCATTTCTCTTCCATGTTGCTTACCTACCTTTATCTAATTCTTATTTAGCTCTTTTTGAATTTCTTGCTTCAATAAAAATAAAGCTGTTTGATAGTCTTGTGGATCGATTAGCTGTGATTGATTTAATTCACGCAATTCATCTTGCATTAATTGTAAATCAGCAATTCGATCTCCCGTATAAATAATCGTACCAAATTTCTTTAGCAATTGCTGAATATCATAAATAGATACCATTTCATCACCCTCTATGCTCACTTACTATAAAAAATTATAATAAGAAAACGTTCACATATTTTATTATAATCAAGAAGAAAAAGTCTCGTCAATTTTTATTTGTCTATACAAGCTTATTTGTAAGCATTGTTCCTTTTTCTGTAATAATTTTTTCTATATTTTTATCAAATGGCTCTACCGGAATGTGTTTTACCATTTGAAAATCATACGCTAATGATAGCGTTTTCCCTTTATAATGCACGAGATAACGATCATAATAGCCACCGCCGTACCCAATTCGCTCTCCTCGTTCTGTATAAGCTACGCCTGGGACAATTTGAAGATCAATTTCATCCATATTCACTTCTTCCGTAAGCCCGGGAATCGGTTCACGTAAATTCATATACACCGTTTCTAATTGATCAAAATTATTAATTTGCCGGAAAGACATCGTTCTTGTTCCTTTATTACACTTAGGAACTACAACTTTCTTTCCTTCTTCCCAAGCTTTTTCGATAATAGGATATGTATTCACTTCATTTTCCATTGAAAGAGTAATTCCAATTGTTTTAGCTTCAACCCACTCTTTTTCCGCATACAACGAAAATGCAATCTGTTCTGATAAAGTTGTATACTGTTCTTCTGATAAAGAATTCATGTGTTCTATTATTTGTTTACGCAAACGTACTTTCTCTGCTTTCACACACTCTCCCCCTTACAGTGACACTTTACTCTATGCTGATAGTGTATCACTTTTAACATAGGAATCGAATAAAAAAAAGAAACAGTAGGAAAATATTCCTACTGCTTACTTTGTTTCACGGTGTAACGTAGACTTCTTGTCACGCTTGCAATACTTTTTAAGCTCGATACGCTCAGCGTTGTTACGTTTATTTTTCTTTGAGATATAGTTACGATCTCCGCATTCTGTACATGCTAGAGTAATATTCACACGCATTCTTATTTCCCTCCAGTACTAATAACTTAAATCAGACTATACTATAATACCACTTTTAAAATAAAAATTCTACACCTTTTGATATTGTCTAATTTTTTCTATAAGATTTTTCATGTTTTCCCTTGCTATTACTGGGTTTCTAGCATGTGAATACACCAAAAATTTTGGTTGTTTTGTGTCAGAAACGATATAAGACCACTCTTTTTCAGTATATTTGAACTGTACTCCTTCAAATATACCTTCTCCCTTCCTTTCTATATCATCCAATAATTTCCTCATAATTTCCCCTTTTTCATTCCATGAACATACCACTTCATCATAAAGTAAATAGAGCGGAGGTGATTGCTCCACTATGCTGAGAAACGTTTTTCCTTGCAATGCTATTAGCTCAAATAATTTTCCAATCCGATATAAAATATCTCGCTTCCACCTTACTTGAAACGCCTTTCTTTCATCCTGCGTATAAAATAGAAGATAACATTCCCCTAACTTCAAAGACATTGGGTAAATATTTCCTGTCGATTCGAGTAAGAAATCTGGAATATCTACCTCTTCCAAATCTGTACCTTGGTAAATATTACTATGTTTATCGTATAACTCGAAATGATTTCCTTGCTCAGAAAATATAAGAGCCATATTCGCTTTACTTGATTTCATCAAAGCTTTCACATGATCTTTTTGTTCGCTTGCATAAATCCATGTAACTGTACAACCAAGTCTTTGCAGAAAGAGCATAAGTAAATGTTGCAACGTATCATTTCTCTTATTAATAAGAAGATGAAACTTCTGCATCTGTATTTTCTCGATATCAATATGCTCCAATATAACTTCTATATACTCATTCATAGAAACATGAACCAGCTTATTACGCCCCATTTCTTTCTCCATCACGTAATAAAACAATTCGGACATATATACTTGTTCTATCTCTTTTTGCTGCTTATACGTTAACGGCATGCCAGCTTGACCGTATAACTTTATAACAATCTCATTCTCATTCTCCACTTGAATGAAAACACCACCTGCACATTGCAAATGATGAACACTATATTGAAAAAGTGACTCGTTCATTTCTTTACATTCCATCGTATGAATCCCTATACCATGAATAGCATGTAAAAATAAATTTTTATAAGAGGTTGTTTCTATATTTTCTTGACTTCCAATTAATATACTTTCTCCTTTTTTAAAAAGAGAACCATACGCCATCGCAATCTTCACGATAAACTGGGGAGTAATTTCAACATTCCCTCTTCCTACAATGCGGCTTTTTTGTAACCACCCTGCACTCATTTCACTCTCTTGAATACCAGCCGCTCCTACTATCGAATGACTATCAATCGCCTTATAAGGCCATACTTTTCCTTTTTGCTTAATTACCGTACTTCTCCCGATATGACAGTGATCCGCTACAACGCTTTTTTGAAACAGTGTAACATCATCTTCAACTATTGTACGCTCTCCTATTGTCGTTTCTAATAGTTCACAATACTTCCCAATGTGGGCATTCGCAAAAACAATACTTTTTTGAAGATGAGAATAACTTGAAACGATACTATTTTTCCCAATAATAGAATATGGCTCAATTACAGCTCCTGTACCAATCTTTACTCCTTCTCCAATAAAAGAGGGGCCATGAATTTTCGTCCCTTTACCAATCGTCACCCCTTCTCCCATCCATACCATCGGTAATACTTCCGTATAAGGAATAGGTACTTGTAACTTTTTCGTTAACAAATCAAATTGTGCTTGTCGATATTGATTAAATGTGCCGATATCTAACCAATAACCTTCTGACAAATATGCGAATAATACATTTTTGTTTGCCAATAACGGAAACACATCATGACTGAAATCACAAAATTGTCTAGGCGGTATGTAAGAAAAGATTTCTGGCTCCATAATATATATGCCTGTATTCACAACATTAGATACTACCTCATTCCAGCCCGGCTTTTCTATATATCGTGTAACCTCCTGGTCTTTATTTATTACAACCAATCCAAATGAGAGCGGATTTTCTACTTCTTTCACAAACATTGTTACCATTCTTTTCTTTTGTTCATGAAACCTAATTCCTTCTGATAATTGAAAGTCAGTTAATGCATCCCCGCTTATCACAACAAATGTTTCATCTAAAAATTGTTCTGCTTGTTTAATACTCCCTGCTGTGCCAAGCGGAGGAGAGTCTTCAAAATAATACAAGTTAACTCCCCATTTACTACCGTCACCAAAATATTGCTTAATGGTCGTACTCATATATTGAACAGTAATTGCAATTTCACGAATACCATGCTGGCGTAATAACTCAATATTATATTCTAAAACTGGTTTTTCTAATAATGGTAACATCGGCTTTGGAGTATTACATGTTAATGGTCTAAGGCGTCTTCCTTTTCCTCCAGCTAAAATAACCCCCTTCATATACTTCAGCCTCCACTTATATAATGTTCAGTAACTTCATATACCATATGTATATTCCCTATCCCACATGAACTAGCAGCATAAACTTGATTAGTTAAACAAATCCTCATTTAGAAGACCATATAATTAAATTTCTCACCTATAAAAACGTACATTTCAAACAACAAGAAAGCGCTTACTATTAATTGTTAAATAATACTTATTAACGACCAACATATATACTAATTTTCCCATTACATTATGATACATCTTATCATCATAAACTAAAGGAAACAACGAGCTTTTTTTGTCATGTTTTGACTAAAAAAAGTAGGTGATTTCCCATCACCTACTTTAATTCCTACTCATTCAATAAATAATGCTTTCCTTTTACTAAATAAAAGACATTTTCAGCAATATTTGTAATATGATCTGCTACACGCTCAATATATCTCGCGACAAATGATAATTGTGTAATTTGCGTAATTGCTTCTGGTTGTTCTGGAACCGAAGATATAAACTCACGAATTGCTTTTCCATATATTTCATCAACGGAATCATCCATTTCAGCAATTTGTTTCGCAAAAGTTAAATTTTCTTGTTCATATGCTTCTAACGCTAAATGCAACATCTCATTTGCAACCGCAAACATTTCATCCAGGTTGTGCAAACTAACAGCCACTTCTTTTTCCCCAAGACGAATTGTAGCCTTTGCAATATTAACAGCATGATCTGCAATACGCTCTAAATCTGTCGCTGTTTTAATTGAAATAAAAATCCTTCTTAAGTCACTTGCTACAGGTTGCTGCTTCGTAATGAGCATAAGCGCAAGATCGTTTATTTCCTCTTCTAAATTATCCATGCGGTAATCACCATCAATGACCTCTAACGCTTTCTCTACATCCCTTGTATGCAGACCTTCCATAGCAATCAATAAAGCCGCATTTGCTAATTCTCCAAGCTCGATCACCTTTTGCTGTAACGCTTTTAAATCACCTCGAAACTGTTCTCTTACCATTTTTCTTCCCCCTCAATATTATGTGCCATTATATAAAAGTGAAACTTTAATCACCCCTCATCAATCGGGCTTTTATGCTTGTAATAAACCTTAAGATAAGGAGAAGTATTACTTCTCTATTAACAGTAAGATAAAATAAGAAATGCCCTCTGTTAAGAGGGCATTTGCTCTTAGCTTTGAAACGATATCAACCAAAGCGACCTGTAATATAATCTTCTGTACGCTTATCTGAAGGAGTCGTAAATAATTTGTTTGTATCTGTATACTCCACAACTTCCCCGCTTAAGAAGAAAGCTGTTTTGTCTGAAATACGCGCTGCTTGTTGCATATTATGCGTTACGATAACAATACTAAAATCTTTCTTTAGCTCTTGAATTAATTCTTCTACTTTTAATGTTGAAATTGGGTCTAATGCCGATGTTGGCTCATCCATTAAAATAACGTCTGGCTCAATAGCTAAGCAGCGTGCGATGCATAGACGCTGTTGCTGTCCACCAGATAAACCGTATGCATTATCGTGCAAACGATCTTTTAACTCATCCCAAATCGCTGCTCCACGTAAACTTTTTTCAACAATTTCATCTAATGTCTTTTTGTCACGAATACCATGGATTTTTGGACCGTATGCTACATTCTCATAAATAGATTTTGGAAATGGATTTGGCTTTTGGAACACCATTCCTACATGCGTTCTTAATTCTTCAACTGGATATGATTTATCAAATATATTGCGTTCTCTATACTCAATTACACCTGTAGTTCGAACGATCGGTACTAATTCTACCATGCGATTTAATGTTTTTAAGTAAGTTGATTTACCACAGCCACTTGGACCGATAATGGCTGTAACTTCATTCTCATGAATACTTAAATTAATATCTTTTAAAGCATGGTCTTCCCCGTACCATAAATTTAAGTTTTTCGTATCAAATACTACCTTCTTTGGCGCAGTCTCGATTTTCTCTTCATTTTTCACCTGTACATTTACTACTGTTGCTACCATTTGAATTCCCCTTCCATCCATTTCTAACTTATTTTCGATTTCGTAACCATAAAACAAATATATTGATAAATAGCAACAAACCTAACAAAACAATCATCCCAGCTGCTGCTACATACTGAAATTCTTCTTGTGGCCTACTCATCCAATTAAAAATTTGAATTGGTAGAACTGTAAATCTATCAAACATACTAAATGGAACATAATTTGCAAACGCAAGTGCCCCAATAACTAATAGTGGTGCAGCTTCTCCAATTGCTCTTGATATCGCTAACGTACAGCCCGTTATAATCCCTGGGAAAGCATATGGCAATACAATTTGATACATCGTTTGCCACTTCGTAGCACCTAATCCGTAAGAACCCTCTAATAATACACTTGGTACTGATCGAATTGCTTCTTGACTCGCCACAACAACTGTTGGTAAAACGAGTAAACTCATCGTCAGCGCTGCTGCAACTATACTCTCTCCTAAATGAAGAGCATATACAAAAATAGTTAAACCAAGCAATCCAAATACAACGGATGGTACTCCTGCTAACGTTTGATTATTAATCTCTATTATTTTTTTAAATAGAGATTCCTTCGCATATTGCTCTAAATAAAGTGCTGTTCCAACTCCAAATATAAAAGAAACAGGTATAACAATACTCATAAATAATATTGTCCCTGACAAAGCTGCAGCAATACCAGCTTCTTTCGGATTACGTGAAGCGAAATTTGTAAAGAAATCTATTGAAAGATAACTTATACCTTTTTCAACAATTTGAAACAGTAACAAAAACAAAATTACGATTGAAAATAAAATTGCTATATAAAATAACAATTTGTAAATTCGATCTTTTAAAAAGCGTGATGCCATGTTTTTTTGTATTTTTTTATGATTCAACATTCGCATATTATGTCATCCTCCTAAAACGGCGCATAATAGACTGCGAAATGATGTTCATAATAAAGGTAAACAAAAATAACGTTGCACCTACAGCATACATGCTGTAATACGTAATCGTTCCATGCGGAGCATCACCTAAACTTACTTGCACAATATAGGCTGTTAACGTTTGAATTGAATGTGTCGGATCAAGCGATACATTTGGTGTGGATCCTGCTGCAATTACAACAATCATCGTTTCACCAATTGCACGAGAAGCCGCTAATATAATTGCTGCCATAATCCCTGTAAAAGCGGACGGAAACACCACTTGTTTTACCATTTCAAACCGCGTCGCTCCGAGTGCTAATGAAGCTTCTTTCGTCCCTTTCGCCACAGCTCTCATCGCGTCTTCAGATAGAGATGCAACGGTAGGCATCATCATAAATCCGATAACGATTCCTGGACTAATCGCATTAAAAAACTGTAAATCTGGTATAAGCCTTTGTAAAAGCGGCGTAACAATTGTTAATGCAAAAAAACCATATACAATTGTCGGGATACCTGCTAATAGCTCTAACATCGGCTTTAATATTTTCCGTGCACTATTTGAAGCATATTCGCTTAAAAATACGGCACACGCTAAACCGATAGGAATTGCTACAAACATAGCAATTGCAGTTATAAGGAACGTTCCACATATGAGTGGTAATATACCGAATTTAGGGTCTTCAAAAAATGGTAACCATTCTTTCTCCGTCAAAAAGGAGTATAATGATATTTTTTGAAAAAACATGATTGTTTCATTAGAGAGCGTAAAAACAATTCCAAGTGTCGTCACAATAGAAACGCTAGCAATTATTTTTAGTAATAAAGGCACTATTCGATTGATTCGCTGCGTTTTTTTTCTTTGTTTTGTATTTCTTTCAATCAAATGTTGTACAGAAAATGTAATTTGACTTTTGTCATTATGAGCCAAAGATGAAAACCCCTTTCCACCCTGACATTACCTTTTTATTTCTGTTAACATACGCAGCTGTTCATTGTATTTTTCTTTTCGTAATTTTACATACCCGACCTCTTCAGCGAGGTTACCGACATGCTGAATCATAAACTCAACATAGTTTGCTACATTCATTTTATTTCGGATAGATGCATTATTCACATAAGCAAGTAGCGGCCTAGATAACGGCTTATACTTACCTGATTGAATGGTCTCTTTCGTCGGAAATACACCATTTACTTTTATTGCTTTCACCTTATCTCGATTAGCCATATAATAAGCATATCCTACAAAAGCAATGGCATGTTTATCATTCATTACCCCTTGCATAATAACTTGATCATCTTCAGACAAAGAGACTTTTTTTATAATGCGATGATTTTGTAAGATGACATTTTGAAAATAATCATACGTACCAGAGTCTACGCCTGGTGCATAAAACTTCACTTGTTCACGTGGCCATGTTGAATGAATTTGTGACCATCGCTTCTCTCTTCCATCTTCACTCCAAAGTAGTCGTAACTCGTCTACTGACATATCGTCTACCCATGTATTATGGCGATTCACAACAATCGTAAGACCGTCGTT
Organism: Bacillus sp. B2-WWTP-C-10-Post-4; assembly: GCF_009183805.1. Taxonomy (NCBI): domain Bacteria; kingdom Bacillati; phylum Bacillota; class Bacilli; order Caryophanales; family Bacillaceae; genus Bacillus; species Bacillus sp. B2-WWTP-C-10-Post-4. The sequence continues at coordinate 52,241 of NZ_WEII01000017.1, forward strand.
AGCAACCTCAAAAGGTGTGAACTGAATAGAGTTTTTCTTCATTTCATTTTTCTCGACTTGTTTCATTACTCTCGAAGCATTATTTATATCTACTTCTCCTTTACTGAAACGATTAAATCCTCCCCCAGTTCCAGAAATACTGATGGAAATTTTCACGTCTGGATGCACCTTTGTATATTCCTCCGCTACTGCTTCTATAATAGGAAAAACCGTTGAGGATCCATCAACTCTCACTTCTCCCGTATCATTTAAAGCAAATGCAGTAGACATTTCAAAACAGAGGAACCATATTGATAATACGATAATCTTAATCGGTGTACGCATCCATTTCACGTGTTCTTCCTCCTAGAAGTAACCGGAAATAACAGGATTACAGATATAAGAATACTGCTAAACTATTAATTCGGTTTTAATTGTTTGTAAAAGTTTTGTAAAGTTCCACAAAAATCAACATACGATACAATTTTAATTCAGTAGTAGCTATTCATTTCCTCTGATGATTTCCCTATAAAATATTTATCCCCTATCCCACCATATACAAGTATCATTTATAGAGCCGCGTTTTTTCAATGTTGTATACTTGTCCACATTTATTACACGATATGCATAAACCATAAAAAAAAGCACACTATCTTTTCATATAGTGTGCTTTTTTACAACTTTTTTATTCATCATCTTGATCTTTGTTTTTATTGTCTTTATCATCTTTTGGAGCTTCACCATTTACTTCTTTGTTTTTCAAATCAAAGTAAGCGTCCATAATTTCACGACCAATATATCCATTAATACCAGTCTTATCATCATGTACCCATGGAACGACAACAGAGAATGCTACTTCTGGATCTTCAAGTGGCGCATAACCTACTAATGTTAAGTTATATGTTTCCACACGTTCACCGTTTGCCTTTCTACCAATCTCTTTATCTCCGCCATACACAGTTTGAGCTGTACCAGTTTTCCCAGCAGCTTTATATTTTGCACCTGTAAAGTACTTTGTAGCTGTACCACCTGAATCATTATACACTTGTCTAAATCCTTCTTGAACGCGTTTAATTTGCGATTCCGGCATATCAATACGATTTAATACTTTCGGTTCCATAGATTGAACAACTTTCCCAACTTCATCTGGTTTCACTGCCGGTTGACGAATTTCTTTTACAACTTGTGGTTGCATACGATATCCGCCATTGGCAATCGTCGAAATATATTGCGCTAATTGAAGCGGTGTATACGTATCATACTGTCCAATTGATAAATCTAGTAAGAAACCTGGTTGACTACTCTTACCCATCTGACCAGCAGATTCATTCGGTAAATCAATTCCTGTTTTTACACCAAGTCCAAACTGTCCGAAATAATAACGCATCGTATCAAATGCTTTTTGAGGTATATCTAACGTACCACCTCTCACATACTGAACACCGGCGATATTCATCGCTGTTTTAAACATATAAACGTTAGAAGACATTTTTAAAGCTGTAAGGTCATTAATATATCCCATCGTTTTCCAAGACGACTTCGTAGGTGTACCTTTTAATTTAATTGGTTCATCCAATTGTACTGCCCCTGGTTGAATCGCACCAGTTTGATATCCAGTAAGTACTGTTGCACCTTTTACAGTTGATCCCATCGGATAAGAACTTGTCATGGTACCTAATGCAAAGTCATTTACTTTCGTTTGGCCATCTTCGTTAACTAATTGTTTCCCCGCCATAGATAAAACTTCACCATTTTTTGGGTTCATCATTACAACAAATGCGCGATCTAAAAGAGGTTCGCTTCCTTTAAACCTCATTAAATTCTTCGCAAGAATATCTTCCACGCGCTTTTGTAATTCCATATCAATTGTTAAGTTCAGGTCATTACCACTTTGTCCTTTTGATACATTAATCGTTTCTAAAATATTACCGTTTTTATCTGTAACATTTCTAACTTCTGCTTTCGTACCGTGCAGACTATCTTCATACTGTTGTTCAAGATAACTTTTTCCTACTCGGTCATTTCGATTGTAATCACGAACAAGATAGTAATCTAGTCTTTCTCTCGGTAAACCTTCGTCAGAAGTTGTTACACCACCAAGTACACTTCGGAACAAATCACCATCATATGCATATTTTCGTTCCCAATCAACACTTGTATCTACTCCCGGTAATTGCGCTAAATTTTCACTAATAATCGCATATTCTTCATCTGTTGCATTTTTCTTAAGAACTTGAGGTGTCATTGCATATCCGCCGTCCATCTTACTCTTAATCGCTAGTATTTCTAGATCTTTTGCGGATAATTGATTAATCTCTTCTTCTGTTACACGACTTCGCTGACGCTCGTCTAATTCTTTATCATCAATTTTTTTATCTTTAAACTCTTGACGATCTTTATTCGTAATTTTTTCTTTAGCTTCCTCTTTATGCATAGCAAGCCAATAATCTTTTTTATCGCGATCTGTTAATTTATCTGTCGGTACTTCAATCAAATCTGCTAGCTTTTTCGCTGTTTCTAAGCGATCCTCTGCAGTTGATCCCTTCATTTTTGTAAATGTAATAGTACGAATGGCTGCATTATCTACTACAGGTCGCCCATAACGGTCAAATATTTTCCCACGCGGTACAGGATTACTTATCGTTGAGTTTTCTTTCTTCTCCACTTCATTCTTATATTCTTCACCGCGAACAATTTGTACATATCCGAGCCTTACAATAACCGCGGAGAACATTAAAAACACGCAGAAAAACAACACGTTTAATCGAAAAGGAACGTGGGTCTTTTTCTTATTTTGCTTCTGCTTCTTGCTCATACAAACCCCCTCTACCAACAGCTATGTAATGTGAAAGGGACACCCTCATACAGGTGTCCTCACTGCTGTCTTACATCTTTTTCTATTCTAGCATAAAACAAACGAGAAGTTAACCTTCTGGTTCAGTTTGGTTTTGCGCGTTCTCTTGCGTTACAACACTTGTTTTACTCGCATTTCCCTCATCATATTTGACATTTTTAACTGCAAAATAAATAAGAAAATGTCCAGCACCTAAAATACATAATAAGTAAGGTAAACTTTTTTCAGGTGGAAAGAATAGTACAGCACATAAAAAACTTAAAATGGAACAGATTCTTCCGGCGTTTAACCATAACTCCCGAACAACGACATATTCCACACGCCATTCTCTCGCATTTTTCGCTCTACCAATTACGTCATATGTCATTGATCCGTACGGAACAAGTAAAATAGGATATGCAATCGCAATACATGCCGCATAAATAAGTAATTTCGTGTATGTAACATTGAAAATAACTAAAAAGACGACAGCATATAAAATAATGCCCCCAAGTAAAATTGCTTTTTTTCGCCACTCCTTCTTTAACATACGAGCAACTAAGTAATAACATACAAAGGATACAGCAGAGTTCACTAAACTGTATTTCCCTAATGCGAACTCACTATTAGTTGCTAAATAAACATATACTGAAATGACAAAAATAAACGTCCCTTCTCTCAATCCTTGGAAAAAATGAGCTCGTGTAATCTTTCCCCAATTTTTATCAATCCGTCGTTCTTTCAATACTTGCACGATTTCATAACGCCCTTCACATTCTCTTTTAGATAAAAAGAAGCTTAAGACGACAGCAATTGCAAATAGAACTAATGAAAGAAAGAATATAACAGTATAGCCACTCCATTTCTCCATACGTGAAATTGTGTATCCTGCTGCTATTGGTCCAATCATCCCAGAGAAGGATGTAAGAAGTCCAAGAAACCCATTAAAGAAATCTCTTGTTTCTGGTTCTGTAATTTCAAATGTCAATAAGTTAAAAGCCAACCAGTAAAAACCGTATCCTACTCCTAAAAGAGCCCCCATTAATAGAATATACTGAGAAGCACTTTTCCCTGCTACTAAGACAACGATAAAAAAAATTGCGAGCGTTCCTACCCCTATTCGTAATAAAATCGAGCGATCGATACGTTTCGCTAATTTCCCCCCTACAAGAAATGTGAGAGGCTGTAATACCACGCTGGCTAAATTATACAAGCCAAGATTCACATAATTTTGTGTTTGTTTCCATAAATAAATATTTACAAACGTATTCGATAAAGAAATTGCGAGCGTGTATAAACCTCCTATAAGGAGCAATAACACTAAATCCCGATTCACTTCAACGTCACCAATTATATGTTTCCATTTCATACACAACTCTCCTTTACTTCATGTTCTAGTCTTCCAAAGACAAGCCCAATTATGTAAAAGGAAAGCATAGAAAAAAGCTAGGGGCTCTTCCCTAGCTTTTTCTATATTTGTTACAATTATTTTGCTTCTTGGTAACGTTTTTCAGCAGCGTTCCAATCTACAACGTTCCAGAATGCACCGATGTAGTCTGGACGACGGTTTTGGTAGTTTAAGTAGTAAGCATGCTCCCAAACATCTAAACCGATAACTGGCGTTTTACCTTCAGTTAAAGGAGAATCTTGGTTTGGAGTGCTTGTTACTTCTAACTCACCATTGTTTACTACTAACCAAGCCCAACCAGAACCGAAGCGAGTTGCGCCAGCTTTTGCGAATTCTTCTTTGAATGCATCGAAGCTACCGAATTTTGCTTCAATTGCAGTTGCAAGTTCACCTACAGGTTGTCCTCCGCCGTTTGGAGATAGGATTGTCCAGAAGAATGTATGGTTAGCATGTCCGCCACCATTGTTACGTACTGCTGTACGGATTGCTTCTGGTACTTCGTTTAAGTTTGCAACTAATTCTTCTACGCTTTTGTCAGCTAATTCTGCATGACCTTCTAAAGCAGCGTTTAAGTTTGTAATGTACGTGTTGTGATGTTTTGTATGATGGATGTTCATTGTTTCTTTGTCAAAGTGAGGCTCTAAAGCATCATACGCATAAGGTAAATTTGGTAATTCGTGTTTTGCCATTGTTATATTCCTCCCAGTTTATGTATTGCCACTTAAGTGACATACAACTTCATTCTACCCTAATTGCCATAGGGTGCAAACAAATAAATCACATTGTCTTGCTATCATTAAAGTAGCAAAATTCCCACTTCTTTTCAATTAAAATGCTCATATATTCCGTAAAAAAAGCTTCCTTCTACAAGGAAGCTTCCTGCTAACATAATAAACATGTGAAATGGATATGGACCCTGTAGGACTCGAACCTACGACCGGACGGTTATGAGCCGTCTGCTCTAACCAGCTGAGCTAAGGGTCCACAATTATGTATGTAACAACATATCAAGTAAAGGAATTCCTATCGGATATGCTCTTTAAGAAATGTAAGATAAATTTACCATATAGAAAAGAAAAGTGTCAATTGTATTTTTCTTATTTAAAAGAAGAAAGTTAATAAAAGAAATTTAGTTATCTCCACTATATGTAAATATAATATATCTTGAGATTCTCTAGATTACTACGTTACAATGATTTTATACATACATAAAGGAAGTGAATCTATGTCCATATTTACCCAATTCGTAAAAAGCATATACTCGCCTAAAGATATGGCGCTATTCCGTTTTCAAAAAATCGGTAAAACCATTTTGTATATTATGCTACTTTGCTTAATTACTACTATTCCAAGAACTTTTTTGTACGGTAGTTTTATCCAAGATGGTGTAAGCATGGTAAATCAAGTCATCGATAAAGATTTACCTGATTTTAAAATTGAAAATGGCGAACTAAAAGCCGATATTGATCAACCTATTGAAAAAGAAGAAGGAAATGCACTTTTCGTATTTGATCCAAATTCAACAGACCTAGAAAAATATCAAAATAAAACAGGTTTATTTGTTTTAAAAGATAAAGTAGTCTCTATGGGAAATGGTCAAATACAAACGTATTCTTATAACGATTTGTTAGGTGCATCTCTTGAGAAAAAAGATCTACAAGAATTTATTTCTTTATTCGATAATATTTATCCGATTTTATTATTTGTTATTGGATTCTTAGTGTACCTATTCCAATTATTCATTACTTTTGTAGGCGTGACTTTACTTGCGTTCATCGGTTCTGCTATGAGCGGTCAACGTAAACTATCCTATAAACAAGTTTGGACACTAACTGCATACAGCTACACAATTCCAACAATCTTCTTTATGATTATGGACGCATGTAAAATTGTCGTACCTGGATCAACATTCATCTATATCGCAGTTGTTTTAATTGTTCTGTACTTAACGATTAAAGAAGTTCCAAAACCGAAAGAAAAATAAGAACGAAAAAAATGCCTAAATAGGCATTTTTTTTTTGGACAAGCATATATTCCTAGCAAAGGAGTGAAGAATATGAAAAGATTAGGTATATTCCTATTCGTGCTTGTTCTCGGTTATATATTTTATTACGATATAAAAATCGGTACTTTACCGATGTTAAGTTCATATAAAAAAACAACTGCTGCTCAAACGATTAAAAAAGAAAACACAGACAGTCAACAAAATAAAGAGAACAAAACAGAAAAAGAAACAGATGTATCTTATAAAACAATTGAAGTAAAAACTGGTGAGACAGTTCTTTCTATTACAGAACAAATTAACAAGAAAAAAATTCCTTCCATAGAAAAAGTCATTGACGACTTTAAACAATTAAATAAAAGTACATCTGCTACAAAAATACAAATTGGAAAGTCTTATAAATTCCCCTTATATCAATAAGCTATCACTTAATCCTTGTCAATTACATAAAGGCGCTGATACAATAGTAAAAGTGAAACCGAGTACTTCGGTTTCTATAGCCCTATATCACGTATACTATCATTGATATGAGGGACTAAATAAGAAACTTCTTTTATAAGGAGAGCGATCTATTCGTGAATGAAATGACTCATCGTACAAAAACACGTCCAGTTAAAGTCGGTAATTTAACAATCGGCGGTAATAATGAATTAATTATACAAAGTATGACAACAACAAAAACACATGATGTTGAAGCAACAGTTGCTGAAATTAAGCGTTTAGAAGAAGCCGGCTGTCAAGTCGTCCGCGTTGCCGTTCCAGATGAACGCGCAGCAGATGCTATTGCTGATATAAAAAAACAAATCAACATTCCACTTGTTGCTGATATTCATTTTGATTATCGCCTTGCTTTAAAAGCAATTGAAGGTGGCATTGATAAAGTACGTATCAATCCAGGTAACATTGGTCGTCGCCATAAAGTAGAAGCTGTTGTAAATGCAGCAAAAGAGCGCGGTATTCCAATCCGTATTGGTGTAAACGCTGGTTCATTAGAGCGTCACATTTTAGAAAAGTACGGGTACCCAACTGCAGATGGTATGGTTGAGAGTGCGCTACATCATATTAAAATTTTAGAGGACTTAGATTTCCACGATATTATCGTATCTATGAAAGCCTCTGATGTTAACTTAGCAATTGAAGCATACGAGAAAGCTGCTCGTGCTTTTGATTATCCATTACATTTAGGTATTACAGAGTCCGGAACATTGTTTGCCGGAACTGTAAAAAGTGCTGCTGGTCTTGGAGCAATCTTAAATAAAGGCATCGGAAATACACTACGTATTTCATTAAGTGCTGATCCAGTTGAAGAAGTAAAAGTTGCTCGTGAACTATTAAAATCATTCGGTCTTGCGTCTAACGCAGCAACACTTATCTCTTGTCCAACTTGTGGTCGTATTGAAATTGATTTAATTAGCATCGCTAACGAAGTGGAAGAATACATCTCTACACTTCAAGTACCAATTAAAGTTGCAGTACTTGGTTGCGCTGTAAATGGTCCTGGTGAAGCTCGTGAAGCTGATATCGGTATTGCCGGTGCACGTGGAGAGGGATTATTATTCCGTAAAGGGCAAGTCGTTCGTAAAGTACCAGAAGAAACAATGGTAGAAGAACTGAAAAAAGAGATCGACGTAATTGCTGCTGAAATGGCTGCTGAGCGAGAAAAAGAAAAAGAGACACAAGAACAATAAAAAGAAGGTTGCCACAATATTTGTGAGCAACCTTCTTTTCTACGTAAAAAAGCTCGTCAGTTTAACCGACGAGCTTTTACTTTGCACATTTTGGACAACGACCATATATTTCAAACTTATGACCCGTTACTTCATAATCGGTAAAATCTTTATTCATAAAATCCATTGGGCAGGAAGTAATCTCTTTCGTTCCCCCACAATCCAAACAAATAAAATGATGATGATGTTCCATAATAGAACAAGTAAAACGAAAATGTTTTTCACCATTTAATTCCGTTTGTTCTAAAACACCAATCTCAGCAAAAACTGTTAAGTTACGATAAATCGTATCAAAACTAAGCCCTGGATAATCGTCCTTCATATGCTCTAAAACGTCTTTCGCAGTTAAATAACGATTATGTGCTGCAAATAATCTGAGCATCTCTTCTCTTTTTCCAGTATGTTTGTATCCTTTTTCTTTCATTAGGCGTAAAGCTTCTGTTAGATTCATACCTATCCCTACTTTATGCAGTTTTTTTCTTCTTCCATAAAATCGCACCGATTAAAATAAGAACTGCTATCATAACAATTGTACCACCTGGCGCTAGATCAAGTTGATACGAAGCAAACATTCCACCAATTACTGCAATTTCACCGAATAAAATGGAAAAGAAAATTGTTTGTTTAAATCCTTTAGCAATACGAATACTTGCTGCAACTGGTAACGTCATTAATGATGATACAAGAAGAACCCCCACTACACGCATTGATACTGCAATGACAAGAGCAACTAATATAATGAAAATAAAGTGAATCCATTTCGCTCTTAAACCAGTTGATACTGCGTATTCCTCATCAAATGATAATAGAAACAGCTCTTTATATAATAAAATAATTGTCGCAACAACAACAATTGCTACAATACCAATAATAATTAAATCTGTACTTGTTACAGCACTGACACTACCAAATAAATAACTAAATAAGTCTGTGTTAAATCCATTTGCAAGTGAAATGAAAATAACTCCAACCCCCATCCCTGCCGAAAGGATAATTGGAATTGCTAATTCTTGATAGTGCTTATATACAGTTCGTAACTTTTCGATTAGTAGCGCTCCACCAATCGAGAAAATCATCCCCATATATAAGGGGTTTAAAAACCCACCTGTAAAAATGGTTTTTTCAAGTAATAAACTTGCTGCAATACCCGATAACGTCACGTGACTTAATGCATCCGCAATAAGAGATAAACGACGAATAACAACAAACACACCAATTAGCGGTGCAACAAGTCCAATTAAAATACCTGCGTATAAAGAATTACGTAAAAAGTCATATTGTAAAAAATCTTGTATCATTATATCCTCCCGTGATGCTCATGTTCGTGTTCTAAACGATGAACATGATGTCCATATAAGACGGACATTTCTGCATCTTCTAACTCTCGGAACTTCTCTACATTTCCATGGAAATGTAGATGTTGGTTTAGGCATGCAACATGTGTTACTTTTTCAGTAACAGCTCCCATATCATGAGTAACAAGAATTAATGTGATCCCGAGCCTTTTGTTTAAATCCTCTAATATTTCGTAAAAACTTTCCACATTTTTTACATCGATTCCAACAGTAGGCTCGTCCAAAATAAGCAATTCAGGATCACTAACGAGCGCACGAGCAATAAATACACGCTGTTGCTGTCCACCAGAAAGCTCTCCAATGTTACGACCTTGAAACTCACTCATCCCTACATCAGCAATTGCTTTTTCTACCTTTTTCTTATCCTCTTTTGTGAAAAAGCGAAAAAGCCCTTTTTTCGAAACAAGTCCCATTGACACAACTTCAGAAACAGTTGCTGGAAAACCAGAATTGAAACTATTTGCCTTTTGGGATACATAACCAACTTTGTTCCATTCCTTAAACTTCTTACTATCAACGCCAAACACGCGAATGCTTCCTTCTTTTGGCTTTAAAACACCTAATAAACACTTAAGTAGAGTTGATTTACCTGAACCATTCGGTCCCACTAAACCTAAAAAAGCTCCCTTCGGAACTTGCAAATTAATATTTTCTAACACATTCCGATCTTCGTATCGGAATGTTAAACCTTCAATTTCTAATATATTATTCATAGCATCTCACCTATTTTAATTCAGAATGATTCCGATTTATATCTATTTGAATTATAGTACAGCTTATTATAGTTGTAAACCAATCTGCCTAAAATATATCTATTTTTTCAAGAAACCTTACTATTATAACAAAAAGCAGAGAAAAATTCTCTGCTTTCGAAAAATATTCCTATAAACTTTTTAGTGAATAGCCGATTTAAACTTACCACCATTTGTCTCTTGCGTGCTCATAATCGTAACAAACGCATTTTCATCAATTTCATGCACAATTGATTTTAACTTCGTCACTTCTAGACGCGTTACAACTGCATAAATAACTTCTTTTTCTTTATCCGTGTAACCACCTTTCGCTACAAGCTTTGTAGTTCCACGGCCAAGACGATGCAAAATCGCGTTTGATACTTCCTCATATTGATCAGATACAATTAAAACCGCCTTCGTTTCATCTAGCCCTTGAATTACTGTATCGATCGTTTTAAATGCGATATAGTACGTCATAACAGAATACATCGCTTGTTCCACACCAAACACAAATGCTGCCCATGCAAAAATAAATAAGTTCACAAACATTACGAATTCACCAACAGAGAACGGTAATTTCTTCGTTAATAAAATCCCCATAATTTCAGTTCCATCTAGCGATCCACCATGACGAATTACAAGTCCTACACCAAGACCTAAAATAAGACCACCAAACACTGTCGCTAAAATAGGTTCTGTTGTAAATGGTGGTACCGCATGTAACGTTGACTCAATGAAAGCTAACGCTACAATACCAAATGTCGAAGATAACATAAATGTTTTTCCAATTTGCTTATAACCGGAATACATAAATGGGATATTGAGAACAACGACTAAAGTAGAAAAACTTAACCACCAAATGTTAGGAGTAAGATAATCTAATATAAGAGAAATACCAATAATTCCACCATCAATAATTTTATTTGGCATTAAAAATAGTTCAATTGCTACCGCCGCGCATGCTGCTCCAAAAATAATCATAACTAAACGATAAATGAGATGAATAACACTTTCTTTTCGATGTTGCTTTTGCTCCATAAGTCCTCCCTTTACTCTTTTTCTGTAGTTTTGTCCTTATATTATAACATACGCTTCTTTTCCTCATGAAAAAAGAAACTCCATACGAATATGTACAAGCTATATGCTCATATATTTCGATAGAAGAACGCGTGAAGGAGGATAATAAGATGAACCTCATTAAACAAATTGTTAATAAAAAATTAAATCATATTTCTACAAAAGAGTTATTAAAATATAGCAAAGAATATGAAGTTCCCATTACAGCCGCACAAGCTGATCAAATCGTTTTACTTATGAAGGGTAAAAATATTAATATCTACGATAACAACGAGCGACTAGAGCTCTTAAAACAAATCGCAAAAGTAACTTCCCCTGCCACTGCCCAACAAGTAAATACATTATTTCAGCAACTACTAAAATAAGGAGGGGATTTCCCCCTCCTTATTGCGCTTTAATTTTTTCAAGAAGCCCTTCATCAAAAGTGCCGTTTTTCAGCATTTCGATTTCCAATTTGTATGGTGGCTTCTTATCTTTTTTATCTTCCCCTACATACGGTGTTTCAAGAATTTTTGGTACATGCATTAACTGTGGATGATGTACAATGTGATGCAATGCTTTATACCCAATGTGACCAAATCCAATGTTTTCATGACGGTCTTTTCCTGCTCCGCGTACATTTTTACTATCATTAATATGAAGTACTTGTAAACGATCTATACCAACGATCTTATCAAATTCGTTTAATACGCCGTCAAAGTCATTTACAATATCATATCCTGCATCATGCGTATGACATGTATCAAAGCATACAGATAGCTTTTCATTATATTTTACACCATCAATAATTTTTGCAATTTCTTCAAAGCTACGACCGCATTCTGTTCCTTTTCCTGCCATCGTCTCTAACGCAATGTTAACCGTCTGTTCTGGCGTTAATACTTCATTAAGCCCTTTAATAATTTGTTGAATACCAGCATCTGCTCCAGCACCAACGTGCGCTCCTGGGTGAAGAACAATTTGTTTCGCTACACCTAATGCCGATGTTCTTTCAATTTCCATGCGAAGAAAGTCTACTCCTAATTGGAATGTTTCTGGCTTCGTCGTATTCCCAACATTAATAATATAAGGCGCATGGACGATAATTTCCTCAATTCCGTTCAGCTCCATATGTTTTCTTCCTGCTTCTATGTTCAATTCTTCAATTGGTTTTCTTCGTGTATTTTGCGGTGCACCTGTATAAATCATAAACGTTGTTGCACCGTATGAAACAGCCTCTTCACTTGCTGCTAATAACATTTTCTTACCACTCATGGAAACATGAGATCCAATCTTTAACATACAATCACCTCTTCAATATACAATAGATATAATGATAGCATAATTTGTAGAAATATGTAGTGAATTGTTTGTTCACAAAAGATGCACTACACAAATTTATATGACTATTTATACAGACTATACTTTTCATTTAAATTAGCTGGATTAAGTGAAACTTTAATCAATACTTTTCTATCCATATTGATTACACCTCCCACAAATAGCGGGATAAAAAAAAGATAAGGGAAACCCCTTATCTTTTTTTATTGCCATATTTTTTCTTCACTTTGTCACGTTCTGTTGCAAGTTTACGTTTATAGTTTGGTTTTACTTTTTTTGGTTTTTTAATAACTTTCGTTGCCATAACATCAAGTTCGTCATTTGGTTTTTTACGGCTCTTACGACGACGACGCTCACCTAAATCGGCCCACTCATCTCCGCGTAAATCTACATGCTTGAACTCAATATGACGTTGTTTTTCTAAACTATCTAACGCTTCTTCGTTTGCTGGATCATATATCGTCACTGCAATACCAGAATGCCCCGCACGTGCTGTTCTTCCAACGCGGTGAACGAAGAAATCTAAATCTGATGGTAGCTCATAGTTAATAACATGGCTAATCCCTTCAATATCAATACCACGTGCTGCTAAATCAGTCGCAACAATATATTGGAATTCAAGGTCACGAATTTGTTTCATCATTTTTTTACGATCACGTGGTGATAAATCCCCGTGAATTCGTCCAACTTTTAAGCCACGTTCCATTAATCCATCAGCAACTTGGTCTGCCATCTTTTTCGTATTCGTGAAAACAACTGCTAAATACGGTTTAAATTGAAGTAGCATTTTATGCACTAAATCAATTTTATTACGATGTTTAGAAGGCACTAAATAGTGTTCAATGTTTCCAGCTGCAACTTGTTTTGGATTGATATGAATATGCTCTGGATTCTCCATATACTTCTTCAGAAACGGTTTTAGTTTTTGAGGAATTGTTGCAGAGAAAACTAACATTTGCAAGTTTTTAGGCATGCGTGCTGCAATTTTATCTACATCATGAATGAATCCCATATCAAGCATTAAGTCTGCTTCATCGACAATAATCGTATTTGCTTTATGAACAAATAATGCTTGCTCTTCTACTAAATCTTTAATACGTCCTGGTGTTCCAACTACGATATGAGGTTGTTTTTTCAACTTTTCAATTGAGCGTTGTTTATCAGTTCCACCAATTAAACAACGTGCTGTAATCATTTGGTCTTCCGCACAAAACTTTGTTAACTTCACGATTTCTTCGTAAATTTGTTGTGCTAACTCACGAGTAGGCGCTGTAATAACAAGTTGTACTTCTTCACGACTTGCATTAATTCTGTTTAATGTAGGAAGTAAGTATGCATGTGTTTTCCCAGAACCTGTTTGGGATTGTCCAATTACACTTACACCTTTTTTCACGACCGGGAAAATTTTCTGCTGAATTCCTGTCGGCTCTGTAAAGCGTAGTTCACGAACTGCATCTATTAAAAATGGTTTAAAATCATACTGTGTAAAAGTTTGTTGTGTCATAAGTTACACCTTCTTTCTAAAATTTCTACTGCGCGCACAAATCAGTCAAGTCTACATTATATCGAAATCTACAAGTAAAATCCATCTTTAGTTTAGGTTTTCACTTCAAAAACTAACCTTCTTCCCTTTTATTGCATATTGTATGTGTATATACCTAACTGAAGAAAGGAGGATTTCTCACATGTTTCCGAAATCCCCTACAAGGCAAATGTATCCGAATCCAGGGCAGCAACCTTATACACCATATCCAATTCCACAACTACCACCAATGGCACAAAAAAAGAAAGGTTTTCTTGCTAAGCTTTTTAAAAAACACGATCCAACCGATCCTTTTATGCAAATGGTTCCACCTTACCGACAAATGGAAGGGCAACTGATGATGCATCAGCAACCACCACCGCCGCCACAATATCAGCAGCAATACCAGCAACAATATCAGCAGCAATACCAGCAACAATATCAGCAGCAACATCCACAATATCAACCATACATGCAGCAACATCCTGAGCAAATGATACCGCCTCAAATGTATGAATCAAATGAAACGCGCGGCGGCGCAACTACAGCTGCCGCAACAGCAAGCAGTGGCATCGGCAGTTTCTTTTCGAACTTAATTTCGAATCCTACTAATATGATAAACAACATCGAAAAAGTATCCCAAGTCGTTCAATCTGTAGGTCCTGTCGTCGAACAGTATGGTCCTATTATGCGTAGTCTACCAAGCATTGTTAAAATCCTCACCTCTGGAAAAAGTACGGAAGAAAATCAAACGGAAAATGTAACAGAGCCAGTTGAGGTAGAAAGTCCGCCTCCTGCACCTCAAAAAAAGAAACGAAAACGAAAGAAAATAGTGATTGAACCTGTAATAGAAAAAGAGTTACCGAAAGAACCAGTTCAACAAACAGCAACAAAACCAAAACTATATGTGTAACAATCCTTTGTTTTCTATCCACTCCTCCTTTATAATGTAAAAGACTATGCACAAAAGTATCCCTTGTTTAGAAGGAGAGGATTACTCATATGAAAATTGTTAAAATTTCCCCTCGTGGTTATTGCTACGGTGTTGTCGATGCAATGGTAATTGCACGTAATGCTGCATTAGATAAATCATTGCCGAGACCCATTTATATTTTAGGTATGATTGTTCACAATAAACATGTTACAGACGCTTTTGAAGAAGATGGAATCATCACATTAGACGGTCCAAGTCGCTTAGAAATTTTAGATAAAATTGATTCTGGTACTGTTATTTTCACAGCACACGGTGTTTCTCCAGAAGTTAAACAACGCGCAAAAGAAAAAGGTTTAACAACAATCGATGCCACTTGCCCAGATGTTACCAAGACGCATGACCTTATCGAAGCTAAGAAAACGGAAGGGTATCATGTCATTTATATCGGTAAAAAAAATCATCCAGAGCCAGAAGGCGCAGTTGGTATTGCACCTGACATCGTTCACCTTATCGAAAGAGCCGATGATTTAAAAACATTAGAAATCCCAACAGATAAAATTTTAGTAACAAATCAAACAACGATGAGTCAATGGGATGTTCAACATTTAATGGAGGACATTCAAAAAAAATTCCCAACAGCAGAATTCCATAAAGAAATTTGTTTAGCTACTCAAGTTCGCCAAGAAGCTGTCGCTAAACAAGCTGATGTTGCAGACTTAACAATTGTTGTTGGTGATCCGAAAAGTAACAATTCAAATCGCTTAGCACAAGTATCACAAGAAATCGCGGGTACAAAAGCATATCGAGTTGCTGATGTAAGCGAAATTCAATTAGAGTGGCTACAAGGTGTAGAAAACGTAGCTGTTACAGCAGGTGCTTCTACTCCAACGCCAATTACGAAAGAAGTTATCGCTTTCTTAGAGCAATATGACCCAATGAATCCCGCTACATGGGGAAGAGTTCGAAAAGTACCGTTACAAAAAATATTACCTCGCGTGAAAGTGAAAAAAGAACAATAATAAAAACCGTTGCTTACATGAGCAACGGTTTTTATTTTTCTTATACAAATATAAATGGATCTGTATGTAACTGCGAAGCATGAATGTGTACATTGAGTTTCTTTGCATCCACTTTTTCTTGTAATTGCTTTTGCACACCTTGTTTCATTACTTTTTCAACATTATGTCCTGGGTCAACTATATTTAAACCGAGCATCATCGCATCATGAGCAACATGATAGTACATGTCACCAGTTACATATACATCTGCTCCTTTAAATTTCGCTTGGTTTATATATTTATTACCATCTCCACCAAGTACAGCTACTTTACGCACTTTATCATCTAACTTACCGACAACTCTTGCGCCCTTCACGTCTAATGATTGTTTCACATGTTCTGCAAATTGGCCAAGCGTCATTTCTTCTTGTAAGTATCCTATTTTTCCTAGGCCTAACGTTTCACCTTTATTATCAAGCGGATACACATCGTACGCTACTTCTTCATAAGGGTGCGCCGTTACCATTGCTTTAATCACTTTCCGCTGTAAGGAAGCTGGAATAATCGTTTCGATTCGCACTTCTTCTACACGTTCTAACTGTCCAGTTTCCCCGATATAAGGATTTGTCCCCCCTTGAGGTACAAATGTGCCTGTACCCTCGCTACTAAACGTACAGTGGCTATAATTGCCGATATGACCAGCACCTGCGTCTCCTAATGCTTTCCTTACTTCTTCTGCATGAGTGACTGGCACAAACACAACAACTTTTTTCATTTCTTCTGCATATGTCGGTGCCAAAACTTCTGTATTTTGCAATCCTAACGCCTCAGCAAGTAAATCGTTTACCCCGCCCTTAGCAACATCCACATTTGTATGCGCTGCATAGATTGCAATATCATTTTTAATACACTTTTCAATAATTTTCCCATACACCTTATCTGTATGAATCGCTTTTAACGGGTTAAAAATTAAAGGATGATGAGCAATAATGACATTTGCCCCTAATTGAATTGCTTCATCCACAACTTCTTCCGTTACATCTAGCGCAATCAATACGTGCTGCACGGGTTTATTAAGCGCTCCAATCTGCAGACCAATCTTATCTCCTTCCATTGCCAAATGCTTCGGATACATACTTTCAAATAAAGAAATAATTTCATGGCCGTTTGGAATTTTACTCATGATAAAACCTCCCCTATCATTTTCATTTTCGCTTCTACTTCCCCACGCTTCGCTTTTGTTTCTTCAGAATCAGCCGCACGTTCTAACTGTTTTAAAATATTTTGGAAGTTTTTTAATTCTCCTTCCCATTTTTCAACGAAGGCTTCACTTTTTTCTGTTATTAAAAATGGTCCCATAAACAATTCAGCTTGTTTATTTTCAGAGTAAGGCGCTACAACATTTCCGCGCTCCCCTACTAAAATTTCGTAAATTTTCCCATCTTCTTTTACGATTTTTTCATGGATAAGCTCCCAACCATTCTCAATAAACCATTCACGAATATGATGCGCTGCAATATTAGGCTGTAAAATTAAACGTGTTACACCTTCTAATTTTTCTTTACCACTTTCTAAAATGTCACGAATTAACGCTCCGCCCATTCCGGCAACCGTAATTACATCTACTTCTCCTGGTGCGATAACAGCTAATCCATTCCCTTTACGCACATCTACTTTATCTTGTAAACCACTTTCAGCTACAGTTGCTTGCGCAGAGCGAAATGGTCCATCTACAACCTCTCCTGCAACTGCCTTTGTAGCAATATTATTTATAATTGTATAACACGGTAAATACGCATGATCCGATCCAATATCAGCAACTGTAGATCCTACTGGTATTTCACGTACAACTTCTTCTAATCGTTTTGAAAGCTTTACTTCATTCATGTATTTCCATTACTCCTTCTCTTGTCAGTCTGTCTCCATGATAATGAATTTATAGTAGTTGTTGCAAGCCCATAACAACAATTCACCGCTCTATCATTCATCGTATTTTAGAAAATATAGAAAAACAAGCCCTTCGCATAAGCAAAAGGCTTGTCATACGGAACTTTATTTTTTCTTCGATAACCAATCAGCTACTTTAGCGGCTTGATCAGCTGGAACTATATTGGCAGGCATATTGCCTTTTCCTTTCGAAAGAATTTCTTTAATTTCATCCTTTGAAAGTTTCCCACCAATTTTTTGTAAGTTAGGTCCAACTGCCCCTTGTAACTGATCACCATGGCAGCTCGTACAGCTTTGCTTCACAATATCTTCTGGTTTTGATGCCGTTTGTGCTGGCTTCCCGCCATTTTTTGCATCAGCTAACTCTTTAGATTTATTTAGCCCCTGAAATGAAAATACAAACATAACGATAATACCCAATGCTGCAATAAGAGCGAACGGAATCAGCGGATTACGTTTCATATCTCTTCTCCCCCCTCTATACCCCTAAATAGTTAGAT
>NZ_WEII01000180.1:0-5208 GCF_009183805.1 Bacillus sp. B2-WWTP-C-10-Post-4
ACATACATGTTAAAGCTAATAAAAATATTTCTGAAAGAGAATATATTTTGAAAAACGGTAAAGATTCTTTTTATTTATATTATAGATAGCTAGTTTTAGAGAGAGGAGGCTTACAATAAAACAAGCTATGAATAAGACATTCAAAAGGAGCTGGAATGTATGGGGTATATTGTAGATATTTCAAAATGGAATGGAACTATCAATTGGGATATTGCAGCATCTCAGCTAGATTTAGTGATTGCTAGAGTTCAAGATGGCTCTAATACGGTGGATTTTATGTATCAAAATTATGTTAGTGAAATGAAAAAGCATAGTATCCCATTTGGTAATTATGCTTTTTGCCGTTTTATATCTATTGCTGATGCAAAGAAAGAGGCACAAGATTTTTGGAATCGTGGTGATCAATCTGCTAAGTTTTGGGTAGCGGACGTAGAAGTTCAAACGATGGTAGATATGCAAGGCGGGACACAGGCATTTATTGATGAATTACGCCGTTTAGGTGCGGAAAAAGTAGGATTATATGTAGGGCATCACACGTATCTATCATTTGGAGCACGTAATATTGAAGCTGATTTCGTATGGATCCCTCGTTATGGAGGGAATAAGCCAGCATATCCATGCGATATGTGGCAATATACGGATTCAGGGAATGTTCCTGGGATTGGGAAATGTGATCTGAATCGATTAGTAGGAAATAAGTCACTTTCTTGGTTTATAAATTCGAACAAAGCAAATCAATCTAACATAGTGTATACACAGCAACCGAATGGCATTGGTATTGCAGTTTCGAAATATCCTGATGGATATGGAATAAATTTATATGAAAACCCCATGAATCCTCAATTTACAGGTACACTCACTCAAAAAATTCCATATTTAATCTTAGCAGGTTATTGGGGAGGCGGTGAGCAAGATATGATTTGTTTAGGGAACGATAAGCAGTGGGTATATTTAAAACATTTTAATGTGAAATGGTTTTATGCAACTTCAAAATATCCTGTCGGTTACGGAGTAAATTATTATGAAGAGCCTGAATGTATGAATTATAAAGGAAACATAGATGGATCGACATCTTTTCGAGTGTGGGGTAGAGTGGGAAATGCGGTAGATATCGGACAGAATAGTTGGATACCTGAAAAACATGTAATTATTAAGCAACTATAGAAGCTATATTTTTTTGAGAATTATATAAAGAGCCTTCTTACTATGCATAGTAAGA
Organism: Bacillus sp. B2-WWTP-C-10-Post-4; assembly: GCF_009183805.1. Lineage (NCBI taxonomy): Bacteria > Bacillati > Bacillota > Bacilli > Caryophanales > Bacillaceae > Bacillus > Bacillus sp. B2-WWTP-C-10-Post-4. The sequence goes on from NZ_WEII01000180.1 coordinate 1,220, forward strand.
AGGCTCTTTATATTTAAAAATGAAAATACATGATACATAGTCAACTCATATGAAATGAATTACATGTAGAAAACACACTGTTTTCACAATGACTGTGTATAGTTAATTTGCATAATGACAAAAGTGAGGTATTTGAATTGAAAAAGAAGAAAATATTTATTGGAACAATTATTTCATGTATGATGCTAGCATTATCTGCATGTGGTTCCTCAGACAACGTAGTAACATCAAAAGTAGGAAATGTTACAGAGAAAGAATTAAGTAAAGAATTACGACAACAATATGGAGAAAGTACTTTATATCAAATGATGTTAAGTAAGGCATTGCTAGATAAATATAAAGTTTCAGATGAGGAAGCAAAAAAGAAAGTAGAAGAAGCAAAAGACAAAATGGGTGAAAACTTTAAATCGACTTTAGAACAACTTGGGTTGAAAAATGAAGATGAATTAAAAGAAAAAATGAAGCCAGAAATTGCATTTGAGAAAGCAATTAAAGCAACAGTTACAGATAAAGATGTGAAAGATAACTATAAACCAGAAATGAAAGTAAGTCACATTTTAGTGAAAGATGAAAAAACGGCTAAAGAAATAAAGGAGAAAGTAAATAATGGTGAAGATTTTGCTGCCTTAGCAAAACAGTATTCAGAAGATACTGGTTCAAAGGAACAGGGCGGGGAAATATCTGGTTTTGCCCCTGGACAAACAGTGAAAGAATTTGAGGAAGCTGCGTATAAATTAGATGCAGGCCAAGTAAGTGAGCCGGTTAAAACAACTTACGGTTACCATATTATTAAAGTGACGGATAAAAAAGAATTGAAGCCATTTGATGAAGTAAAGGATAAAATTCGTAAAGATATAGAACAACAAAGACTACAAGATACGACAGGTAAATGGAAACAACAAGTAGTCAATGATTTATTGAAAGATGCTGATATTAAAGTGAATAATAAAGAATTTAAAGATACATTTAAATTTCTAGAAAAGAAATAATGACTGTAATCATAATTAGAAAAAGGGAACTCATATAGAGTTCCCTTTTTCTAATTAGTGTGTGAGTTATAAATAGATAGTAAGACAATACAATATTACATTTAAATATTAAGAATTACAATGGAAAATTATGGATTATAATTATTTCAACGAAAGTGGATATTCTACGGTTTTCATTATGCAAGTTTATTACATATATTTACTCTTTAATAATGGATATCGAACATAATTTAAAAAATAATACATATAATGTTTTTGAATAAATATTTAACATGGATAATTAGTAAAAAGCTGAGCATTCGATTGGAAAGGATGTTCTTTTTCATATGAAAATTTTAGGATAAAGAATGAATCGTTTTAAACGCGTCATTTACCACATCAATAAATTAAGGTGGTGGAGAATATATGAAAGTAATCTTTCAAGGAGAGGGCGGCGCGAAAATTTTTGAGTCATATGATGAAAATGTAAGTGATTTATTAGCTATATTAAAAGAAACGAAAGGGATTAAAATCGGGATGGTTGAGTATAAAGTGTTAAAGTACGAACTTAATTATTTTCGTCATCCGAAAAAAGCGGATACAGAGAGAGAGTTACATATAATAGTACAACCTAAGTATATGTAATAAAATATAATAATAAAAATCATTGATTCAGTTTTGTAAAGTTCCATAGAGTATGTAAGAAAAGAGAGTGTTGTAAATGCTCTCTTTTCTTATGCTTTGTGAGTTCGTTCATCATAGTATATGTTTTCAGTTATAGATGGTTAATAAACGATAAAAATTTAAAACTTTTTCGTTTAGGCAGGGATTTTATATTTAAGTAAATAAATATACTATGAAGTATTTTTTATACGAATACTGGAGGAGTATAAAATGAGTTTAGCAAGTTACATAGGCTGTAATGTAGAAATTCCGTTAACGGATCCGGATTCTAATAATCTAATTGTTTTTGGACCGTGTTTTTCAGATGAAAGTATGCTTGGAATTGTACAAGATTATCAATTCCAAACAAATTACACATATGAGGTTTCAACTAGTTGGGGAATTGAACTTGTCGAGTGGCAAAATGTAAAGGAAAAAAAGAAGCGAAAGAAAAACTTTTAACTTTATGGAAGGTTATTCGGAAGATAGAGACTATTTCGAATTATTTAGTTGTTGGGTTGGTGATGAAGATAAGGAACGAGTAGGGGAATTGAACTTAAAAATAAATCATTTTAATATAGATGAATTATGTATTCCAGAAAGAACATTAGTTAGGATAGAAAAATAAGCTTTGAAATATTTTTTAGAAAAAGGTGATTTCACTTTGGGTGAAGTCGCCTTTTAGTTGTTATATGCATGTTATATAAGAAATGAAAAGTTTATTTGATAAAGGAAAAAAGTATGGAGATAAATAAAATTATGTTTTTTGTTAAGAAATAATAAGTATGGCTCTTCTCAAAAGAACGTAAGTTCGTGTATAATAGGAACGAATGTTCTTTTAAGAAGTAACCTAATTATAGTTTAGAAGTAAATTCGAGTTTAGTAAGTATTAAAAATAACTAAGGGATAGTATGGCTAAATAAATGTATAAATGATCAAGGAGATAAAAAATGAACGATGTAAAGATACAAAAAGAAGAAAGAGAGTGGGTTCCGTTTACAGTAATGTCCGAACAACTTTTAAATATGAGAAAGATTATTGGAGAGAAATTAAAAGTACAAAAACCGCTTTTAACAAATGAAGCAAAAGAGAGAATTTCTGATAAATTATTAACGTCATTACTGTCTGAGAAAGAAATATTGGTAACATATTTTGAAGATGGTTACATACTAACAAGCTACATGACTGTTGTACATATCAATCCGGTAAAACAAATTGTAATTTGTACAGACGCTTTTTATAAAACTTACGTATTTAACGCTATGAATATTATTGAAATAACGTAAAAGAAGCTGAGTATTAAATGGCAGCTTCTTTTATTTCTGATTTATGAGACAAATAATACAAGAAAAAGCAGCTAGCTTCGTGCTAGCTGCTGAGCCCCAGGGAAAGGGAGAAAAAGATAGGGTACTCCAAAATCGACAAGAGCTGTCAAACAGCCTGATTATAGTATAGACAAATTAAAATTTTCTATACAGAAAGTTGAACATAAGATTAGGCTGTACCCACTTGGTTTTGATCTGCAAGGTCAGAATCAAATGTATTGGTCGCGCTAACACCGCTAAAAGTATTAACAACAAAACCAACGTTTGATGCGCCGGAACCATTATAAGCTTTCGTATTTTCTTTCGGAGATACGTTGTAGAAATCACCTAAGTTAAATGATCCATTGCTATTTTGTACAACTAAATTTCCTACAACTGATGGCATAATTTTCACCTGCTTTATAATAAGTTGTTAACATTACTATATGGAGTTATAGTTCAGATGGTTCATACAATAAAAATTGTGGAATAGTAAAACGTTTGGAGCGTGGATTTCAATAAAAGTGTGTTAAAATTAATATAATAAAGTTGAGTAATTTTTTTAAAAAATTTGTATAATTGATATATATGAAAATAAAGGAGGCAAAATGTAATGAAAGATATTATGAAAAAAGTTGATTTAACAGATGCCAAATCAAGTAATCTTGTTGCATTAATTTATAGTAATGAAGTTATATTAGTTGAAGACGCATTTTGTCCAAATGAAATAAAATTAAAGTTTAATGAAATTGCAATTTTATCTGCAATTAAAACAGCTCATATTGCGAAAGTGTCTATTAGGAAAGAACTTGAAGCGCTTTTTCATGACACGGGTGTTATATTAGTGAAACAAAATGTTGATTATGGTAGTAGCCAATCTATTACCATGCATTTTGAGCAATTTAAAAAATTGCAAGATGAGATTGAACATTTAAATAAAAGTATGTAATAAAGCAGCTAAATAAAGGTTCTATCATAAAGGTGGAATGTGTCGTGTTGAAAAAGTGGTTTAAAAATTATTTGGGTGAATCGCATTGTAAACATAAATATATTT